>CAYPKB010000008.1:0-14694 GCA_964411185.1 uncultured bacterium | reverse complement strand
TTTCTTCCTTTCTTCATTGCTCTTTTTTCCATGAGTTCTTTTCTACAACTTTCCAAAGGGGTCCTTGCAAAAGATACAAAAAGTCAGCAATTCCCAGGAAATAAACCATCTGTTTTGGAAGAGTCTAACAGAAAAGAAGAGAAATCTTATGTGGACTATCCCGAAAGTAGGTATGAGAAAAAGTGTCATCCATGGGAATCCGATGGAGAGAATCAAGATCCCTACCATCCTTATTGTCCAACCAAAGATTTTTCTGAGTATGAAGATAAGGAAATGAATGAAAAAGAATATAATGATTCATACAAATTCACTCAAAAAAAACCTTCTGCAGAAAGTCGCAAAAAACCATCTTATTTGCTAGAAAAAAGCCAAACAAATGGTAGATCAACAAACAAGTTGTGGGTTAGTTTGATCAACCATCTGATTTATGGAGCTGTACTAGGTTTAGTCTATCGTCCCAAAAAAATCGAAATGAAGCAAGAATGATGGGAAAGAGATTTTCTTTTACTTCAGCGTGTAAAGCCTCGATTCTAGCAACACTTGCTTTGATACTTTCCATGGCATTATTTGGAATCGATATCACAAAATCATTAGGTTATACAGCAGGAAGGAGTGGTTTTGAAGCCTATGTTTTAGGAACACTCCTTTCTTTTTGCGCTGGGAGTGTGTATGGAATGATTTATGCGCTCTTTTTTGAACCTGCTTTGCAATCTTTTCCAAAGTTTGTGAAAGGGTTCATTTTCTCTTTTTTGCCTTTTTTACTATCTATCTTATTTTTAGAGACATTTTTAGAATGGTTACGTTTTCTTTTTCCCCCACAGCCATACCAAGGATATGCAAACTTAATTGAGATTCCAGGAGAAGGGTCTAAAGGGTGGTCGATAGATTTGATCAATCACCAAGTGTACGGAATTACCTTGGCTCTTTTCTATCGACCTAAAAAATAAGTGGCTTTAGAAATTGATTTGAAAATCTGGACTATCCAATGTTCCATTTTCTATGGAAATTCGGGATGTTGGCTCAAGATCTAATATCGCGGATGTTTTGCCTACCAAGGCTGATTCTGCCCCTAATGCGCTGCTTTGCATATGAAGGTTTCCGGTTATGGTTACTGTTAAATTCCCTTCGGTGCCTATAACTGCAGAATTATTAACGCTATTGGCCACCAGTCTAAGATCGACACAACTTATATTCACAGCATCCGTGGTATCATTTCCTATAAACATTTTGTCTGCAGCAAAAGAGGATCCCTCTAATGTAATATTACCTCCTGAGATAACAGAGATGGGTCCTCCAGGACTAGAAACAATTTGTACATCCGTCAAGGCATTGGTCCCGCCAGCGAGTGTGATATTTCCATCTGCATTGATATTTATCGAACCATCTTGTGCTGATATACGAGCATAACTGCCGGTATTGTGCCCTCCTGTAAGTTGCAAATTTCCAGAGATATTGATGGTCACATTCCCTGTGGAAATAAAAGGAGATTCGTTACCTATTACGGCATGCTCATCTATTCCATTACCTCCAGTTAATTCCAAATCTCCTGAAACATTTTGTATGATTAGATCTCCTCCTGTAAGAAGAGTTGCATCATTACCAGAAGAAGGAGTAACAATTACGCTGCCGTTGGGGGCTTGTATCTCAATATTACCTGTCGAATCATTTTCCAGCCTTGCATTGATCACTACATTTTCACCATTGGCCTCTAGGGTTAAATTATTAGTAACACTATAAATGAGATCATCCACTACTGTGATTCTTCCACCATTTGGTCCATCGGTTCCGCCATATGTCGTTTGAATGAGAACATCCCCTAAAGCTAATTGGTCAATGAGACTACCAGGGCCAGGTCCAATTAAGATGACATTAGAGGGGGAAGCCGGAGAATAAATATCTGGATCACCGTTAGAAAAACTACCGGTAGCTGTCCCTGAAGATTGGATGGAAATATCAGCTTCGGGATCTAAGTGTAAAAGCCCCGGTTTTCCATTAGAGGCTCTTCTGTCTACAGTGCCATGGAATTTCAGATTATTTCTGCTAGAGATCTCTGCACTGCCTCCATCTCCTGAAAGAGCACCCCCCTGGAGATTGATGTTTCCTTCAAATTGTGTAACGTTCTCACTCCAAATATCAACAATACCTCCTCTTCCTGCAAGATTTGCTTGTGCTGATATGATAGTTTGATCATCAATGAATACCATTTTTGATGATGGTATGAATTGAGAACCTCTTCCCATCACCAACATTCCTCCTCCCTCATCACCGGAAAGATCAATCTTGGCATTACAAAGAGAGATGATTTCTCCAAAAATGACCAGATTTCCCCCTTTTTCGTTCTCAGAGAGTGAAATATTACCCTCAATTTTAATCTCTCCATCGGCTGCGACGGTGAGCTGACTACATTCGATGGAACTCATTTTTTGGCAGTAAATGGAAGGAGCGGATAGGAGGAAATAACCATTACTTGTTATCTTTCCGGAGTTTTCGAAAACTTCTTCTTCAACAAGGATCATGACCTCAGAATGTTGGGAGTCGATCACAATAGATTCATCTTCAGTTAATCTGAGTGTTGTCCAACAAAGAGTTGTAGGTTCATTGGCTGTTATATATAAAGTCTGATTGATGAGCTTCACTTCGGCACTTCCTTCTACTATTTTTGGCAAAGAAAGTAGAGCTGAAGCTTTGTTGGCGAATAGGAAAAAGAAAATAGCAATGAATTTCTGCATAAAACCTCTTAAAAAAAAATATATTATGATAAGAAAGAGTACGATACAAAGAACGAGATATTTTGAAAAACTTTTTCAAAAATTTATTCTATCTTTATTTTTTCAGTAGCTACTCCGTTTTCGCTGCTACTTGGAATGTGGATGGTAATGGTGATTGGAATGTCAATGGAAATTGGACAACTCCTTCTATTTTCCCAAATGGGCAAGATGCAGAAGCAATTTTTGGCACTGTCATTACTTCTAATCGCTCCATTACTTTGGGAGAGGATATAACCGTAGGTAGAATTGAATTCGAAGATAACAACAACTACAGAATTCTTAGCGGAAATACTCTGTTTTTTGCTGTCTCTTCTGGTAATGGAGAAATATTGGTAAATAACGGTGGTGGGTCGGCAAATGGATCTCATCGGATTGATGCTACCATCCAGCTAGACAACTCACTCTCTATAACGCAGCAATCTACAGCTATTTTCAATATAGCAGGAAATATTACAGGAACAGGAGCTATTTCCATGGATGCTCCTACTGCAGGAAGAATTGTCAATTTCAATGCAAATAATAATGACTACACTGGTGGGACTTTCATAAATTCAGGCACTTTTCGTTATAGCGGACAGGCTTGTATTACCCCGCTGTCAACAGTCGAAATAGGAAATGGTGGAGGTGTTGATGCCATACTATTTATAAACAGAGGCATGGGCTCCTCTTCACAATTTTTGCCTAACATCAATCCGGATGGATCTCTTGTGCAAGGGGGAAATAGGATCACTAGAGTATCTGGAATCACAGGCACAGGAACTTTTGAGTTCAATTCCATCAACGGAAATTTGATTGGTACATTGGATGGTGCTGGAGATACCACTTTTGATGGTCAAATCATAGGGGGAAGATTTCAGATAGGTAACGAACCAAATGCCGGTTCTAGATGGTTGAAAAGTGGAAACTCAATGCTCACCTTAACAGGTAACAGCAGTTATATATCACGTACATTCATAGGAAGTGGAAGTACAATTCGAGCTGAATCTAATAATGCATTAGGTAGTTCTGACAATAGGAGTAGTGTACTTATCTTTTCGGGTGGAGTTTTAGAATTAAACGGAGGTATTTCAATAGATAAAAGAATTTTGCTCAATGGTTCAGGGATATCTGGTAGCGGGGCGTTAAGAAATATATCGGGAAACAATGAAAATGCAGGAATCGTAGAGATCGGTTGGTCTGCATCAAATGTCACACCAAGCGATGCCATAATATCTGTCGATGCAGATATGCTTACTTTATCTGGATCTGTTCAAGGTAATAATAATCTCACTAAAAGTGGCCCTGGGAGCCTTATCTATTCTGGTCCTGTTTCCAATACACTCTCAGGCACCACCACCTTAAGCCAAGGAGCCATACGACTGAATAAAACGTTGACTTCTGCCATCAACGGTCCAATCAATATTCCGACTGGTCAAGTCGTATATGATCAACCGGATCAAATAGGTACTTCTGTATTGGTAACCTTGAATGGGGGAGTGTTAGATATGAACGGACAAGACGATACCATTGGATCTTTGGAGTTCTTATCGGGAACTTTGAATCAGGGAGGCGGAACTTTAGGTTTTGCCAGTACATCAAATGCTCTTACCTTAAGAAATGTGTCGATTCCTGGGAATATAGCTTTTACAGGCGCCAGCGGTGGTAATCTTCTTTTCGATAATACAAATGGTGGTTTCGCTACTATTGAGGGAGATATTGATCTTGGTGGTCAATCAAGAAATTTTATTTTGGATAATAGTGCTGCATCCAGTCAATTAGTTGTTGAAGGAAGTATCTCCAACGGATCGATTGTAAAATCAGGTACCGGTAGGTTGTTGCTTGAAGGAATAAATAGTTATTCTGGCATTACGCAAATCGATGAGGGTTTTTGCTCCATCAATGGATCTTTAGCAGATGGAACAGTGATAGTTGCAGCCGGGGGTGCCTTAGAAGGGAATGGAATTTTAGGTACAGGATTGATGAGTATAACTAATAGCGGTCTTGTCTCTCCAGGTAACTCGATTGATACTTTGACTATTAATGGAGATTACATTCAAACAGCAACAGGATCATTACTCATAGAGATTTTGAATGAGTCTAACTTTGATCAATTGATTGTAAACTCAGGTGCAGTATCGTTAGATGGAACTCTAGAAGTAGATATTCTTCCCGGAAGCAACTTAAGTGGGACAAGTGAGTTTGTAATCATTGACAATACAATGGGATTGGGTGTCACAGGCCAATTCGCTAATATTTTTTTGCAAAATCCACTGTTTATGGCAAATGCAATTTATAATGCCGACACTGTTGTACTTTCTATCACAGTACTAGATGATTTCATCGACCAGAATCTTCCCAGATATCCCAATCTGACAGCTATGAATTTTCAATACATAGATCAAGCGCAGGTTCTCTTGTCTCAGAGATTTTTCGAACTACAGCGCAGATTGTATTGTAAAAAACAAAAATATTGTAGATCTCCATGCAAAGCTCATAACAGACTTCGCTATAACACTCCTGTTTTCCAATTATATGCAGGGCCGAAAGGAGCCATTACTTCATCGTATACTCATGATAGACAAGCTCGCTCTTCAACTGATGGTTTAGGATTGGTTGTGGGGGGTGAGATTATAATGAAACGTTATGCTGCCGGTACAAGCTTTATCTACGAAAAGATGAATACACAAGTGACAAAAGATTGGGGAACTATGAAAACTAATCGTTACGTGGGAAATTTTTATCAAACTCTCTCCCTCTTTGATGTTTGCAGGCAGTCTTTACATGTAAATCATTCGATTGGATTTGCCTTGAATTATCAAAATATGAAGAGGATTACTTTTGGGGAAGAGCTGTTAAGCGATCTAGAAGGGTATGATATTTATACTGCCGCTGACTGCAACTATTTGCATTTTTTTGAACAGATTGGTTTTTCTGCTTTTGGAGGATGGAGTTATTACCACACCTCCATTGATAAATATGAAGAAAAAGGATCAGCACTATTACGATTAACTTTCGATCAGCAAAATAGTGATTCTCTTCGTTCTCGTTTGGGTGGGGGGTGGTTCCGAGAAGTAGTTGGCAGCAGTTGGGTTTTTACTCCTTACGTTGGGTTGGAGTGGCAGCGTGAATATTTAGATAGAAATAGAAATCTTGAGGCTTTCAACGAACTAACCATGCAAAGGACAAAATTGGGTATGCACCGAGCCGGCAGAGACTTTTATTTTTTCTCTCTATCCTTTGAATTGTCTCGTCCTTCTTCTTTATCTGCTAAAACATCTTATGATATTTCTTGGAATAAAGAGAGGATATCAAATTATCTTTATTTCCTTTTAAATTATAAATATTAAATAGATCGTTTTTATTGATTTTATACATCTCTTTTTTGTATATTTTTTTCCTCTAACAAAGGAAAAAATTATGGAAATTTCACCGACCATAACAAAATGTTTAGTTACCACATCGTTAGCTGGACTAACCATCGCCTCGGGTATTGGGATGGCAGTTACTGCATCCACTGCTGCTAAGGTAGCTTTGGGAATATTGGGAGTAGTTAGCTTTGGTTCCTCCTGCGGATCTATCTATGCTGCTTTTGCCGATGGTTCTGATACCAATGAGGGATATTTCAAAAATTTGAGAACGGGGATAGCTATCGGAACAGCAGGTGTGATTCAATATATCGCCTCAGAAATTTTTGCCCAAGCTGTGCAAAGGTTGGCAGAGGCTGTAGTGGATGGAATTACAAGAGCTTTAGGCGGCACCCCTCCGCAAACTATTAGATTTCGTTAAGGATCGTGACTCTCGAATCTACAGAGAGTCATTTTCTTTTTGGAGCTCTTCCCAACAATATTTTCCATCTACGCTGCAACGATAAAATGATTCTTTGTTGTGTGAGCCTGTAGAGCGGCTCAATATCTCTGATAGCAGTAAAAGATCTATGGCTGTTTTATCTGAATGCTTACTACTTCCTGTCAAGTCATCTACCATTTGTAGTAGATCTTTGTATAACTCCTTTGCTTTTCCAGCTTCAGAAGTTGTTATTTTGCTTACCGTTTTAATAAGAGTGAAAATCTTCTCAAAAGTAGAGGTCCTGCTAGAATAAGAAGAAGAGTGAAAAGAGCTCTCTTCTCGCATCAGAGATTCCACCCAGCTAACAGATTCTAAAGTGAGCTTATTTTCCTTTGTTCCTTGGGATAAAAGAAACTGTTCTGCATATATGGAGAAAATTTGTGCGGATCTTACAGCTGTGAAAGAATCTTGTAATTCTCCAGAAAATAACAGATAGGCTGCGAGTGTTAATAGATTGTATATGGGCTGAGAATGATCAATCTCTTGTGGAGAGGGAAATGAGATATCTTTTTTTGTGGCATCTGAGCCAGATTTTTCCAGCCACTTTAGGAGTATTTGGAAGATTTTTGCATTTTTTGCTCCTTCAATTCCTGGAGCATATCTTGATGGAAGATCTATCTGAGAGAGTTTTATAAGGGTGCTATGATTGATTCTTCGCAAAATCTCTCCGAAATGTAGATCGGAAAGAGAAAGATCCAACAGATTGGCAAATGCTATTTCCCTTTTTCCTATAGGTTGAGAGGAAGCCACCGAGTGATAGGATGAGGCTGCGGTTCTATCAATGATCTCTTCTTTGGATTCATTCCAATTAACAACCGGTGGGCGAAAGGGTATAAAATTCTTTTTGTTATTCAGGCAGATTAAGGTGATGTTCCCAAAAAAAGGGACCAAAAGAACAAAGCATCGAAATAGCTCTTTGTTTTGAATATGTGAAAAGTAGTGGTTGCTTTTTGATGGTTTTAATTGCAATAGATTGACTATAGCTTTCAAAAAAATGTCAATCAAGTTTGTAAAGGTACTAACAATGGGAATGTAGTCCAAAAACTGATTTATTTTAATTAAATTATTTTCTTTTCTATTTATAATGTTCAAATAATAAATTATATCATATAAACATTTACTATTGGTATAGATTTAATTTCTTTATAAAGTGATTAATTTAATTATTAAGGCCGAAGACCTACCGCATAAAAGGTCCAGAAACCTATCAGCATGTGGGATAGGCTAACACCGATCAAAGTACGGTGTCGTAAGAATAACCAACCCCAAAAGATCCCTAAAGGAAAGATAAGAAAGGCAAAATCGAAGTGAAAATGGACCATCAAAAATATTAAATTACTGACAATGATCCCCCTTATAATCCTTCTTCTACCGGTAAGAAGTCTTTGTAGAGCCGATTGGAGCACGCCGCGAAATATAAACTCTTGTGCAGGTGAGAAAAGAATATAAATGACGAAAGAGAAAATAGTTAAAAAACGTTCCATTTCTGTAGGTGCTGTAGGTAGAGAAAAGTTGAATAGACTCTGTTCTGCATAGTCGGGGTTATATTGAATGAATAGATATTTCATCAATACAACTATGAGGAGAATAGGAATGGAAAAAACAATAGATTCCCATACAGATTTTTTCCATTTTCGACAGGTGAGTCCATACATTTTTATAGGATATCCAGTCTCTTTAATCAGTCCATATAAGACGCGGCTTATCCCCAGCATAAAAAGAGACAATATGATAGCAAGATGTTCTAAAACTACAAAATTGAGAGCAATTTGTACAATTACTAAATAGAGAGCAAGAATGGTAAATACTTTTACAACTAAGCTGCTCATGACAGCCCGCTTTTTTTGTTGCAAAAACTCTCTTTTTAACCCGCTAACTACCGCTGTATCAGTAGCAGATAACCTCGATGTTAACAGCTTATTGAGATTTTTTGAGATCTTCGATGCAATTTCTGGATGATTATCGATAAGTTGCTTGAAAGATAGTTGAAAAAGATCAATCTCATCTATAGCTTTGACAGAGGCATGGCGTATATTATCACCGACTAATGCCATCTCTCCAAATACTTCACCTGCTTGCAATGTGCTAATGCGATAACGTTGATCTGGAATCCAATCATTTTTAAGAATTTCTACCTTACCTGATTTGATAAAATAGATTTCAGTTCCCTTGTCACCCTCATTGATAATGGTTGATTCAGGTTGAAAATGTTTTTCCTGGACAGCTCTCTCTACAATAGAGAGTTCCTCTTCAGATAAGCCTTTAAAAAGGATATTTTCTTTCCATGCCATGAAAATCTATCACCTACTTTTTTTCCTCCATAACGGAAGAGTCATTTAAACGAAAGCTCTCCTTTTTCTTTAGGTATAGTAGTACAATAATTTTGAAAAAAAATAGGGGAACATGCTTTAGTTTGGAGTTTATGCGACGCTTGATATATCTCTTTTGTTTTTCTTCAACGCTTCTTGCGAACCCTAAAAATCCCTCCATTATTTGCGGAGAAGTGGTTATGCAAGAGGGTGTTGCTTCCTTGGATATTCACGCTAGCGATAAATCAATCATTCATTGGGACTCTTTTTCTATCGATCTAGGGGAGATCACCCGTTTTCACCAAGAATCGGCTAATGCTGCCGTTTTGAATAGAGTCATAGGCTCAGAAATCAGTGAGCTCATGGGTATATTGCAAGCGGAAGGTAGGGTATATCTACTCAATCCTAACGGCATTTTAATTGGTAAAGAAGGGGTCATTCAAACCAATGGTTTTGTAGCCTCTACTCTTGACATCCAAGACAAAGATTTTCTGATGGGAGAAAAGCTGTTAGTAGAAGGTGAAAGTATAGGAGTCATTAGAAATTTAGGGACTATACAATCTTCCAAAGGTCCTCTCGTTTTACTCTCTCACGGCATAGAGAATGCAGGGGTATTAAAGGGAGGAGAGGTTTCACTTGGGTCAGGACATAGGTTTTATCTCCAAAAAGAGGGGCAAACAGAAATGTTAATATCTCCTGATTTGGAGGGAGAGGGAATCTCGAACGAAGGAGTGATCCGAGGTTTAGAAGTCCAGTTGCAATCTGATGGAACAGCCTCGCTTGCCATAAACCAAGAAGGGGTTTGTCAAGCTTCTCGGATAGAGAACGAGGGTGGCAGAATCTACTTAAAGTCTTCGGGTGCGATTCATCTAGGGAAGGAAAGTCAAACAAAAGCAGAGGGGCTTATAACTCTAAACGGAAAAGAGATCTATCATTTCGGAAAGGTAGAATCTTCTCATGAGAAAGAGGGCAAAATCAGAGTAGAGGGAGAGTATCTCTACCAAGATGGAGAGTTTTTAGCCTCCGGAGATGAAAATCATATTTTCATTCATACAGATAGGGGTTATACAGGAACTGAATCTTCCAAGATTGTTACCAAAAATGGAGGAGAGATTTCCCTTCATGGAACCACCCATCTTTTCACTTCTGGAATGATAAATGCTTCTGGTGAAAATGGAGGAACCATAGAGATTGGGGCTGATAATCTTTCTCTTTACGCTGCAAGAATCAAAGCAAATGGAGAGAGAGGAGCCGGAGAGATTTATATTGGTGGAACAAAGAGGGGAGAAAAAAGTTTCACAGAAACCTTGCATGTGAATCATGCAACAGAGATTGAAGCCAATGGTGCTCTTCTAGATACCAAGGGAACTATCGTTTTATGGTCTGATCTGTTGACAGATTTTCGCGGAAACATTTCAGCTAAAGATGGGTTTGTAGAAATCTCTGGAAAAGAGCTACGAAACATTGGCAATGTGGAAGCAGGCGAACTGCTATTAGACCCTGAAACGGTGTTGATTAGTTCTTCTTTAGGATCTTATCCTAGTTATCAGTTTGTGGATCCTGATGCAGGGAATGGATCGGGTTTTGGTACAGATATCATAGTTTTAAGTTCAGGCAATGTAGCTGTTTCCAAACCAAGTGGAGGAACAGCTAATCAAGGCGCCGTCTATCTTTTTAACGGTTCTACAGGTGCATTAATCAACGGAGTTGTGGGAACCCTTGCAGGTGATGCAGTAGGAAGCGGAGGGCTTACCGCAGTAGGGAGTAACGCCAATTATGTGATTTCCAGTCCTGCTTGGAGCACTAATTTTGGAGCTGCTACCTTTGTAAATGGTTCTTCCGGTCTATCTTCATCCATTAGCAGTTCCAATAGTTTGGTGGGTAGTAATTCGGGAGATCTTATTTCCAACGATGGAATCACCCTATTGTCTAATGGAAACTATGTAGTGGTTAGTTCAACTTGGAACAGCAATGCTGGAGCCGTTACTTTCGGAAATGGCTCGACTGGTATATCTGGCGTTGCCTCTTCAACCAATAGTTTGGTGGGAGCAGCAGGTGATTTTGTAGGTAGTGGGGGAGTGACCGCTCTTACCAATGGTAATTATGTGATAGCAAGTCCCTCTTGGGACAGTGTCAACCTATATGGTGCGGCTACCTGGGGCGATGGTAGTTTAGGAACTACCGGGGTGGTCTCCTTTGGAAATAGTATTGTGGGGGGAACTGCCAATGATCAAGTGTCTAGTGGCGGGATTACAGCTCTTACCAATGGTAACTATGTGATCTCTTCTCCCTTATTTGATGACATAGCCTCTGATGTAGGTGCTGCCACGTGGGCCAATGGAAGTTTTGCCACTATGGCCGTTGTCACTTCTGCCAATAGCATCATTGGTTCTACAGCAAGTGACCAGGTATCTTCTGGAGGCATTACTGCTTTGTCTAATGGCAATTATGTTATTGCTAGCCCCGTATGGGATAACGCTGCGATCACAGATGCGGGTGCTGCTACTTGGGCTGATGGAACTACTTCCACTTCAGATGTAGTCGGAATAGTCAATAGCATCGTAGGGTCATCTGCAAGTGATGGAGTGGCAAGCGGTGGGATCACTGCGTTGCAGGGTAACGGAAATTATGTGGTCTTAAGTCCGAGCTGGAATGGGAATATGGGCGCTGCTACTTGGGCTGATGGATCTGCTGCTGCGATGATAACTGTAGGCGGAGCCAATAGTTTGATTGGCTCTATTGCAGGAGATCAAGTATCAAGTGGAGGAGTGACAGCACTTACCAATGGGAATTTTGTAGTTTCTAGTCCTGTGGTAGATATTGGAGCAAATAATATGGCAGGAGCTGCTACTTGGGGAGATGGTACTTCCGGAGTAACAGGAGCCGTTGCAGCAGGAAATAGTTTGGTGGGAAGTGCGGCCAATGAAATGGTAAGTTCAAGCGGAGTCACAGCACTAACTAATGGAAATTTTGTGGTATCCAGCCCCTTTTGGAATGCCAACGCAGGAGCTGCTACTTTTGGAGATGGATCAGCAGGAATCACAGGTGCGATCAACGCTGGTAATAGCTTAATCGGTGGAGCCGGAGATACAGTAGCTTTTGATGGCGCGGTAGCTTTGACTAACGGAAATTATGTGGTCATCAGCTCCCAATGGACAGGTGGTACAGGGGCTGTCACTTTAGGTGATGGTACGTTAGGTGTTGTGGGAATGGTAAATGCTACTAATAGTTTGGTGGGAAGTGGTGGAGCTGATGAGATTGGGTCGGGAGGTGTGACAGCTTTTTCTTCTGGAGGATATGCTATTTCTTCCCCTGACTTTGATGGAGCGGGAGCCAATTCCGGAGCTGCTACCTTTGCGGATAGTTCTGGAATTGTAGGAACAGTAGGAGTGGGCAATAGTGTATTGGGACTCTCTGCGGGCAGCGGACTTTCAACTATTGTGGAAGATTCTATAAATGGAACCTTCATTTGCCCTTTTTTAACAGAATCAACCGGGATTGTTCGTGCAGGATATACCCAGGCTGATTTTATCTCTGCTTCAAGCGGATCAGGTCAAGCTATTGCTATCTCACCAGGCTTCATTGAAGCACAGCTATTGAATGGCACCTCATTGACCATTGAAGCCTCACAAGATATTACCTTTTTTGACAATATTACAGTCAGTTCTTCTGCTCCTTTTGGTACTTCCTTCACCGTCAATGCGGGAAATGACCTATTTTTAAATGCTGATATTACAGGAGAAGATGTCTCTTTGAATTTCACAGCAGGTCAAAATCTATTTTTGGATAATAATGCTTTGATAGAGACCAATAATGGAAATATTTTACTGATAGCAGGAACTGATATTGTAGGATTGACACCTGTAACCCTTCAAACAACGGGTGCTACAAGTACTTTGACATTGGTCGCTGATAATGCTTTTGCCAATCCACCAGATGTTGGAACGGGTATTATCAATTTAACTAGTGATTCCGTTGTTTGCACCAATAGTTGTATTGGAGGAGGAAATCTTCAACTCTATACTTCTACTATCAGTGGGAACTCTTTTCCCGACATGATGAACATGACTTCAGTACCGGGTTCTCTTGAAACTTTTGGAGTCTATTTTCCAGATGGGACAGAGGGTTTTCCTTTCCAAATTTTTTATAAAGCAGGCTTATTGGATAACTTTACGGGAGTTGTAGAGGTCTTTAGCGCCACTGTGAATGAAACTTTTCCCGATACAGTAGATCAGGAAGAAGAAACAGGACAGGGAACTGTTCGTAACCCTGATGGTATCTCAACCACTAATCCAGCTCCATGCTCATGAAGAAGTTTATATATTCCTTATTTCTATTTTTTCTATCTAATCTCTTGGCAATCGATGACTGTTGTCAAAGAGTGGTCACTAGCTTTCGTTGTGAAAATCCGACAATAGAGGGTATCACAGTAATAGAGGCAGGATCCAATCTCTCTTTGGTTCCTAGGAAATCACTTGAGGATTCCAACAGACTGCTTAGAAGGTATCGAAGAGTTATTGAAAGGCTTTTTATGCAGACCTTTAGATCAATCTACCATACAAGACATCAAATATGAGCTAGTTTCCTTTCTAGAGGAGAGATCGGTTTGTGCCATGGTCATCATACCGGAACAGGAAGTGACCGATAAAATTGTCCTTATGGAAGTGCTTTTTTCCCAAGTGGGAGAGGTTACTTTTGAGGGGGATAAATGGTTTTCTAGATGTTACTACAAAGAAACTATGGACCTTTTTCCGGGAGATCCGATTGATCAGCCTAGGATTTTGAACAATCTTGCCTTCATGAATAAAAATCCTTTTCATCGTACCGATATGATTCTCTCCCCCGGGAAAAGAAGAGGTACCACCAATATAGAATTTCTTACAAAAGATAGGCTTCCTTTTAGGATAGTGGTAGGTATTGATAACACAGGTATCAAAACAAGTGAAAAGTTCCGCCTTTTTTCCAATCTCACATGGGGAAATGCCTTTTTTCTTAATGATCTTTTATCCTATCAATATACCTCATCGGATGACTTTTATAGATTTCAATCGCATCTTCTTTCCTATACTTCTTACCTACCTTGGCAGGATATCTTAAAGGTATATGGAAGCTTTGGTAGGGCAAGACCAGATATCGATGATTTCGATAGCACAGCGAAAAGCGCGCAGGGATCCTTTCGTTATGAACTGTTGCAAAAACCTTTTTACGAGAGATATCACGGGAATTGGATTATAGGTTTTGACTACAAATACATTAATAGTGAACTTTTTTTTACCTCTACCACTCCTTCTCTTCCCGTTGTTGACGAAAATGTGAATATTACTCAATTTGTTGGTGGCTATAATCTGAAATATCATTGGACTAGGCATCAGGTAACGTTTAAGACAGAGGTATTTGCCTCTTTTTGGAAAGATCTTTTACCCCATCAATCCACAGAAGATTATAGAGCCCTTCGAGCAGAAAGTAATGTGAGATATGGATATCTAAAGGTAGATTTTGGATATAGCTATAAAACCTTTAGTGATTGGAGATTTTCAGGTTATCTCCGAGGACAAGTGGCAACAGGTCCTCTTTTACCGAGTGAACAATATGCTTTGGGCGGTGTCAATACGGTAAGAGGCTATGAGCAGTCCCAATTTTTAGCTGACAATGTGATCAATTGGAACGCGGAGTTTTATACTCCGGATTTTTCTCTATTCAAAACCATCAATGACAAGGGAAATTTTCTCCTCTTTTGGGATTTTGCCTATGGCTATAATTTTGATACATCGGATGAGAGAACCTCTGATCAA
>CAYPKB010000007.1:10718-15567 GCA_964411185.1 uncultured bacterium | reverse complement strand
CTCCTAAAGGATATCAATATTTAGATTTGTGGCCCTACCATTTGACTATGACTGTCACTGGTTCAGAAGATGTAATCAAGCAGCTAAAGACACGAGGAGCTAAGCTTACCTTCAATTTGAATGAGATCAATAAAAATGACTTAGATACATTAAGCGGATTAGAAAAAAGGGAAGAATTCAGCTATTTAATTCCTGCTAAATGGAAACAAATTCTCATTCCCCAACTTTCTAACTCTCCTTTTACCATAGATGATAATAAAGCAAATCTATTGCGAATCGATTTTATCAAAACCAATTTAATTCCCTTAAAACGATCTATTCCTATCTCTCTCTTTTTTCCTTTGAAATATAGCACCACCTTGAATCCTGAAAAATTCAGTCTCCAAACTGGAGGGGTCATCGAAAATCGAAATGGTATAAAACTGTTGAACATCCCTTTATATGCACATGGTGTTTCCAGAAGGTTTGTAGATATTGTGAAGGATAAAATTCAGATTTCAGTCATTGCTGCGCCTAAGAGTGAGAGGAACCATCTATTATGGAATGTGGAATTTATCTATCCCAATGATTTGGAAGATAGATATGTGGCCGCCATGTTGGCAGAGGCGAAAGAAAAAGGAAATTTTGACCCTAACCTCCAACTTATCGAACAGCACCTGCGTGTACGGTTTAGAAATTATATGAATAAATTCCGCCTCTATACACAAAAAAACCAAAAACTCTCTCTAGATATAGAATTAAAAAACGGATCCGTTGTCATACAACCTCGCCGAAAAAATGATCACCATAATTAAAACCAATCTTTCTGCTAAAGGCGGATTAGAAAAAGCTTTCCAAGCTATCGTACAAGGATTCTTGAGGAGGGGTGAGGAAATCACTCTTCTTTCTAGGAACAAACCGGAATGGAAAGATCACAATATTCTGTCTCATCGTATTCCCTCTATTGTCTGGCCCAAAACACTCAGACTTCTTTCATTTAATTCCTATGTAAAAAATTTTCTGAAAAAACATCCTTCAAACATTGTCTTTGGAATGGACAGAACTACAGAACAAACCCACATGAGAGCAGGAAATGGTGTACACAAAGCCTTTCTTGAAAAAAGTGAATGGATGGAAAAATCTTATACCTTTCATCCTTATCACAATGCATTGCTACATTTGGAAAAAAAAGGGTTTGAAAATGAGAATTTACAAAAGATTTTTGTAAATTCCTACATGGTGAAAGAGGAAATTATTCATTATTACCGTGTTGATCCTGAAAAAATAGTCGTTGTACATAATGGAGTGGCATGGAAGAAAAAAGAAGAAGAATTCAGAGCTTGGCCTTCCGTAAGAGAAAAATTATTTCAGAAATTTCATTTAGATCCTGGTGCCTTTCATTTTCTTTTCGTGGGTAGTGGTTTTGCAAGAAAAGGCCTGAACTCTCTTTTGAAAGGATTATCTCTTTTGGACAGGAGAAAATTTTTTCTTTCAGTTGTTGGCAATGATAAACATCTTTCTCTTTTTCAATCGTTAGCTAAGCAATTAGGATTAGAAAAGAATATTTTTTTTCACGGGTTTCAACCTGATGTTACACCTTTTTATCAAATGGCCGATGCCATGATCATTCCCTCTTTTTATGACCCGTTTGCCAATGTCACTGTAGAGGCACTTGCCATGGGCATTCCAGTCCTTTCTTCTAAAAACAACGGAGGCTCTGAAATCCTTACTCAAAATAATGGGAGAATTATTGAGAATCTGTTTTGTGAAGAAGAGATGGCCTATCATCTCCAACAATTGATGAGACGACCTAAAACTTGGGATAGTTCTCTTGCGATTCGAAATGGCATAAGCTATTTAGAAGAGGAAAGACAGATAGATACCCTAGTAGATCACACACTATGTTCATGATAAAAGATCGTCTTTCCTATATTTCTATTCGTCTATTTCTTTTCCCTTTTTCTCTGATGCCTTTGAGTTGGATTCGAAAAATAGGGAAATGTTTAGGTTTTTTGGGATTTCATTGTCTCCGAGAATTTCGGAAATCCTCTCTGAGTAACCTTGCTCTGGCAAAAAAACTCCACCTTTCTAATAAGGAGTGTTACAAACTCTCTAAACAATCCTTTCAAAATCTTGCTATTACCTGTTTGGAATTTCCTAAGCTAATACGAAAGAGGCAGCTAGAAAAAATGGTCCGATGTGAAAATCCAGAGGAGGCTGATGAGATTATGGCTAGCGGAAAAGGGATTATTTTTTTCTGTGGTCATCAGTCGAATTGGGAGGCTCTATTTTTCGATGGAACGAGACGAATGAAGGGAGCTGCCATCGGCAAAGCCTTCAAAAACCCTTTCCTAAGCTCATGGATACAGAGTGGAAGAGAATCTTTAGGTGGAAAAATTATTCCACCTAAAAGAGCTTTTCGAGAAGGTCTTGCCACTCTAAAAAGAGGAGCCTTTTTAGGAATCGTTGGAGACCAAGGGATGCCTGACAGCGGCTATAGCTATCCTTTTTTAGGAAGAAAGATGTGGTTTTCTCCACTACCTGCCCTTTTTGCCATCCGATCTGGATCGCCCATCATTGTGGCCACTACAAAAAGAGTCAGAGAGGGATACCGGATAGATTATAGCAAAGCTATATGGCCTGAAAAAGGAGCTCCCTTAAAAAAGGAGATGAAAAGGCTGATGGATATCTCCATCCATGAGCTGGAAAAAAGCATTGAAAAGCGTCCGGGTGAGTGGTTTTGGCAACATAACTGTTGGAAACAACAAACACCGGAAAACATTTTCAGAAGGTTTCGGAAAGATGCTATATTGATAATTTTACCTGAAAAAAAAGAGAGGCTAGATCTCTTTCTTCAACACCTTTCCACTTTCCGGGCTATATATCCTGAGGAATTTTTATATCTTATGGTTCCAGAAAAAGCATCATCACAAATTTCATCTATAGATATAGAAGAAATCTTTACCTATAAAAGAATGGAAGATTTGAAGCGAAAAGATCTCCGTTTCAAATTGGTCTTTAATTTTTCACCCTATGATGTGACAGACCATTTTTCCTCTTTGAGCTCTTTTGAGGTAATCACTTACCCCACATTATATAGACTTGCATCTCCTTTCTTGCCGCAACAACATACCATTTCAGATATTCTCATACGAGCTGTATCAAGAGAGGGAACCCTTTGGAGAAAAGAAGATGCCTCATAATACATTTTATCATCCTCATCCACTAGAGAGAGGTTCTGAAATCTCCTTACATCCTGATGAATCAAAACATCTCTCTGTAATGCGCTTGAGAGAAGGAGATAGATGTTTTTTATTGAATGGAAGTGGAGACAAAGCAGATGGAAAGATTCTCTCCATTCACGGGAAAAAGGTTTCAATCCTTATCGATTCAGTAAAAACTTTTACCCCACCTCTTCCCGCTTTTCATCTGATTGTTGCTATCATGAAGATCCCTAAATTGGAGTGGGTGATAGAAAAAAGCTGCGAATTGGGAGTCAGCTCCCTTACTATCTTTCCAGGAGATTTTTCTGAATGCAAAGAGATCTCTTTCAATAAAAAAGAGCGTCTAAACCTCATTCAAATTGCTGCACTGAAGCAATCAGGGAACCCATTTCTTCCTAAAATTTCCTTTCTATCAGGTAAAGACGAAATAGAATGGTCTAGAGGAGCTATCTATTATGGATCTATAGAGGAGTCTGCCCAGCCCCTAGGTTTCCAAAGGGAAGAATTTTCTTTTATTGTTGGCCCGGAAAAAGGGTTTTCAAAAGAAGAAATAGCCTTTTTCCATAAATATCATATCAAAGGAAGAAAGATCGCATCGCATATTTTACGAGCAGAGACTGCAGCAGTAGCTATATGCTCAATAGCCGATTATTTTCGGCTTTCTTCTCCTGCATAGACAACCCCTTTATTGGGATCCATAGTAACTACTTGTCCCTCTTGCAATATTGTCATAGCATTTTCTGCTCTAACTATTACGGAAAGGTTGTAGGTTTTCCCCAATGTGATGGCAAATTTTTCCGATTCTGTATCATCTAGATGATTGTCTAAGATAATACCAGATGCATCTTTGATCCTCTCTAGATAGGTATGGTCACATTTTGGCAGAACTAAGAAAAATGGAGCGTCAAACTCTTTCTTTTCTTCTGAGGGACTTACAGCGATGGAAATTCTAGCTGATTGCCTCCTACCACAACCTTTTTCCCCTCGAATTATGACATCTCCGATACTCTCTACTAACATCATATTCGTAGATCCGGTTCTCCCAAAAGGGGAGCCGGCTGTCACCACAACAAGATCTCCGAATGCGATGAGTCCCTCTTGTAAAGCATATTTTTGTGCAGCAGCAAAAGCTTCATCACTATTGGAAATGGTCTCATTCCATATGGGAAAGACACCCCAGTTAAATGCCAATTGGTGGTAATGTTTTTTAGAAGTTGTAACTGCAATGATGGGCACAGAAGGTCTAAACTTGGATACAAGCCTTGCTGTGAAACCACTGGTTGTGAAGGCAAAAATGGCTTTTGCACCACTCGTCTCACAAGTTTGTACCGCAGCATGCGCAACAGATGATGAGACATTATGATATTCCCTTTTGACCTGTTTTTCGAAGAAGTCTCTATAGGAAAAATCTGACTCCGTCTCCTTGATTACCTTCCGCATACAAACAACAGCTTCTTCAGCATGTTTTCCTATAGCTGTCTCTGCCGAGAGCATCACGGCAGAGGTTGAATCATAAACAGCTGTAGCGACATCTGAGACCTCTGCTCTTGTAGGCATAGGATTTACTATCATAGATTCCAACATTTGAGTGGCAATAACAGCAGGTTTGGAAGCATGGTAACATTTCTGTATCATCATCTTTTGCA
>CAYPKB010000007.1:7356-10708 GCA_964411185.1 uncultured bacterium | reverse complement strand
CAATCTAGGTATGATCCCTAGGTCTAGCTCTACTCCTAAATCCCCTCTTGCAATCATGATTCCATCAGCTACTGCTACAATACTATCGAAATTTTTTACCCCTTGGCTATTTTCTATTTTGGCTATCACCAATGTCTCAGGTTTTCCTGCGTGGGAAAGCAGCGATTTGATCTCAAGTACATGGTCTGAAGAACGAATGAATGAGGCTGCCACAATATCCACATCTTGCTCACATCCAAAGAGAAGATCTTCTCTATCGGCTTCTGTCATAGCAGGAAGGTTCAGATGGACATGGGGTATATTCACCCCTTTTCTTGAGGCCAAAGCGCCATCATTTTCAATCTCTATAACAGCCTCTTTCCCCTTTTTTTCTATGACATGAGACACAATATATCCATCATTGAACAAAATTCTGGTACCTACCTGTACATTATCTAAAATGGAAATGGGCTCAATGGCAATTTGTTGGTTGGTACCATTTCCCTCTGCAGCTAGAGTCACCTTCATCCCAGCCTTAAGCTCTATAGCTCCTCCCTCTATTTGTCCGACGCGGATTTCGGGTCCTTTAGTGTCCAACATAATAGCCAATGGTTTAGCTAATTTTTTTCTAGCTTCTTTTACATAGGCAATTCTTTGGGCATGTTCTTTATGAGAACCATGACTACAATTGATGCGAGCTACATCCATTCCTGCTTTTGCAAGATTCACCACCTGTTCCAGTGAATCTACGGCAGGTCCTAATGTGCAAATTATTTTTGTTCTGTTCTTCATTCTTTTTTCACTTTACCAGAAATAAGTTTCTCGCAAAAGATAGATCTACTAAAGAAAAACTTTGTTTCTTCGGATTGTTTTCCCTATTTCTTCTTTTCTGTATAGTTCTTGAAAGATTTACATAAATTATTTCATGACGAAAAAGATCATTTTACAAGATGTCCGAGTAAACAACTTACAGGGCGTCGATCTCGAGCTAAATCATGGTGAACTCATAGTTTTCACCGGAGTTTCCGGCTCGGGCAAATCCTCTTTGGCTTTTGATACCATCTATACAGAAGGACAGAGGAGATATATTGAATCTCTCTCTCACTATGCTAGACGATACTTGGGCGACCAAAAAAAACCTGATGCCAAAAAAATTGATGGTATAGCTCCTACCATTGCGATCGAGCAAAAAACGCAAGGGAGATCCCCCCGCTCTACAGTCGGTACTATGACAGGTATCTATGATTTTCTTAGAGTTCTCTATGCTAAAATCGGAGACCCCTTTTGTCCTGTAAGTAAAGAACCTCTCCATCCTCAAAGTAGAGGGCAGATTCTCTCTGAAATTTTTGAGATGAAAAAAAATTCTAAACTCATCTTATTAGCTCCCTTTGAAAAACAGAAAAAAGGAGAGTTCAAAGAAGAGTTTAAACAGTTGCGCGGAAAAGGATTTTCCAGAGTAAGGATAGATGGCAATGTGGTAGAACTGGAGGAGGATATCTCTCTAGATAAAAATAAAAATCATGACGTTGAGATTGTTGTCGACCGTATTACTCTCACTGAAGAAAATAGACATCGTTTGAATGAATCGCTCTCTTCTGCCCTAGATATCGGCAAAGGTGTATGTATCGCATGGAACTACTCCACTGGTGAGGAGAAGCTTTTTTCGGAGTTTGCCTATAGCCCTGCCTCCAATCTCTCTTATCCTGCTTTGGAATCTCAGGATTTTTCCTTCAACCATCCTCAAGGAATGTGTGATGAATGCGGAGGACTTGGAACTTCCTTTACTTTTGACCTAGAGAAAATCATAGATCCAGAATTGAGCATCGAAGAGGGCTGCTTTGTTATAGGTGGCAGTTACCATACTATCCGCTTCGGGAATATCTACAGAAATCTAGCTAAAATCTACGGTTTTTCAGTTAAGACACCTTGGAAAAATCTTTCTGAGGAAGCTCAAAAAGTACTCCTGTATGGGACAGAGGAAAAATGGACAAAAATGCGTTTTTCTCATCCAGACAAGAAAATGAAATGGACAGAGTTTGTTGCATGGAGAGGAATCTTAGATGAGGGCAAGAAAAGACTCACCGAAGCCAAAAGTGAAAGTTACCAAAAAAAAATGCGGGAGTTGATGAGTGAGACAATTTGTCCTTCCTGCAAAGGAAGTAGGTTAAAACCCTATCCATCCGCTGCCAAATGCAAGGGAAAGACTATTCAACAGCTTGTGAATATGCCTTTGCAAGAACTCCATCACTTCTTTTCTCATCTCACCCTCACCAAAGAGGAGAAGCAGATCGCAGAGGAGTTATGCAAGGAAATCTTATTCCGGCTCTCCTTCTTGGTTGATGTAGGACTATATTACTTAACCGTTGACCGTTCTTCTCCTACTTTAAGCGGCGGAGAGGCTCAAAGAGTCCGCTTGGCCGCAGAAATTGGATCGGGGTTGTCGGGTGCCATATATGTTTTAGATGAACCCTCTATCGGATTGCATAGTAAAGATCATTCTCGGTTGATTGCCACTTTGGAAAAATTACGGGAAAAAGGAAATACCGTAATTGTAGTAGAGCATGATGAAGAGACAATGAGAGCTGCCGATACGATAGTGGATGTAGGTCCGCTTGCAGGAAAAAAAGGGGGAGAAATTTTAGCTGTGGGATCTATTGAGGATATTTGCCGTGCTTCCAGATCTCTTACCGGTCAATATCTCTCGGATAAGCTACAAATAGCCATACCCAAAAAACGTAGAAAGGTAGGGAAAACATCCATTTTCATTCGAGGAGCTTCTCATCATAATTTGAAAAATATCGATGTGAAAATTCCTTTGGGAGGTCTTGTTTGTGTTACAGGAGCTTCCGGCTCAGGTAAATCATCTTTGGTAACTGACATCCTTTATCCGGCACTTGCTAATAAACTAAACCGAGCTGAACTTACCATCGCAAAACATAGATCCATTGATATCCCTACTGAATTGAAAAAAGTGATAGCAATCGATCAAAGCCCCATCGGAAGAACGCCCAGATCCAATCCAGCAACCTTTGTAAAGGTCTTCGATGAGATCAGAAAATTATTTGCCTCCACTCCTCAAAGCCAAGCAAAAGGTTTTACCAACAGCTATTTCAGTTTCAATGTAAAAACAGGTAGTTGCCCTTACTGCTCCGGTATGGGACTTGTCCGGGTGGAAATGGATTTCATGGAAGATGAATGGCGAGAATGTCCACAATGTGAGGGGGAACGGTTCGAACCTGAAGTTCTTGCTGTGAAATACAAAGATCATTCTATTGCAGATGTATTAAAAATGGATGTAGACCATGCTCTTTCCTTCTTCTCCAACATTCCTTCTATTGCCTCCAAACTATCTTTTTTGCAAGAAATTGGCCTT
>CAYPKB010000007.1:0-7346 GCA_964411185.1 uncultured bacterium | reverse complement strand
TATATTTCTCTAGGACAACCCTCTACGACTATTTCGGGAGGAGAAGCTCAAAGGATAAAACTAGCTAAAGAGCTTAGCCGGCCCAATAATGCACAAACTCTCTACATTTTAGACGAACCGACCACAGGATTGCATTTCCATGATCTAAACAAATTATTGTCCATTATAGATCGATTGATTGAAGCTGGTAACAGTATCTGTGTGATTGAGCATAATCTTGATTTTATCAAAAGAGCTGATTGGATCATCGACCTGGGTCCTTTTGGAGGAAAAGATGGTGGTGAGATTTGCGGGGAAGGAACTCCAGAAAAGATTGCACAACTTCCCTCTCTAACGGGTACTTCCCTATCCCCCATTTTTTCCCCGCACCAAAAAAAATTGGGTGTGAAAACAAAAAAAACCAGCAGATCAGAGATGGAAAATCTGGTAATAGAGGGTGCAAGACAAAACAATCTACAAGATGTCACTGTAGAAATACCCAAAAAACAAATCACTTTTTTTACAGGTCCCTCTGGTTCAGGTAAAACTTCACTGGCTTTGGATACAATCTATGCAGAAGGACAAAGAAGATATATTGAATCTCTTTCTACTTTTGCCCGAAATTTGGTTAAACAAAGCCCCAAACCAATCTACCGTAGAATCGAAGGACTCTCCCCTTCCATTGCTATCGAACAGAGCAGTCATGCGGTCAATCCTAGAAGTACTGTAGGGACTGTTACGGAAATTTATGACTATCTTCGGATTTTATATGCCCATTTGGGACAAGCCTATGATCCCGAAACTAAAGAACCGATTACAACCATCGATAAAGAATATGTTTTAGAAAAACTCCTCAAGTTACCTGAAAAGCAAAAGTTACAAATTTTGGCTCCCATAGAAATCAGAGAAAATTTTCCACGTCTTCTAGAGAGATTACAACGAGAGGGATATGTACGGCTGCGCCTTAACCGCAAATATTACGAGGTTGAAGAAGATATTCCTTTTGATCCCAAAAGAAACAATGAACTGGCATTAGTCATCGATCGTCTTCTTGTACAGCCAAATAATATAGGGAGGATACGAGAATCCCTTGAAAAAGCATCTTCTGTGGGAGGCAGACAAATTATTGTGGATTTGGGAGAGAAAGATCTCTTCTATCACCTTGATTTCACAGCAGAAGGTAGTGGCAAATCTTATCCTCCCATCACACCGAAAACTTTTTCTTTCAATGCTAAAGAAGGAATGTGCTTAGAATGCGGAGGCCTAGGTACAGTCTATGGATTAAACCTTCAAGGTAATCACTCCTTTTTTCGGAAAAGTATTCAAGATCATCTCTCTAACTTAGGAAAAGAGCTTCTATCCCGCTCTCTTCTCTCTTTTTGCAAAAAACTTTTCCAATCTATGGGAATATCTCTTGCTACTCCTCTGAAAGAATTACCAGCGGAACAGTTACACTTATTCCTATATGGAGGAAATCAATTTTATCCATTAGAGGGAATGGCTGTTCGTTGGAGAGGCCTAGAGCAGTTTCTTGCCATATTGGCAAAGACATCTCATCCTCCTATCAAGGAGACTTTGATTCCTCTCATGAACAAACACACCTGTCCTGAATGTGAGGGGTCCCGCTTGAATCCTTTAGCCAGATGTGTAGAGTTGGATGGTTTTACTATCACACAATTTACCGCCCTTCCTATGCAAAAAGCTCTAGCTTTTATGGAAAAACAACAACCTCAAATTGAGAAAAAACCCTATCTGCAAGAGGTTTTTCAAGGCATCTTGAAATATCTACATTTTCTCATCAAGATTGGGCTTTCTTATCTATCCATGGACCGCTCTGTTCCTACTTTGAGTGGAGGAGAGCTACAAAGAATCCGTTTAGCCAGACAACTTGGTGTAGGATTAATTCATTGTATATATGTCTTAGATGAACCTACCACTGGGTTACACCCCTCCGAATGTCATCTGTTGAAAGCGGCCCTATTACAGTTGAGAAATCTTGGTAATACACTCATTGTAGTGGAACATGACCCATTGATGATGGAAATTGCAGACCATATAGTCGACTTTGGACCTCAGGGAGGAGAAAAGGGAGGCAAAGTCATTTTTGAAGGAAGCTACCAAGAGATATTACAAGATAAAAACTCCTTAACAGGTGCCTATTTAAGTGGTCGAAAAACCATACCTATCCCTGAAAAAAGAAGAAAACTCTCTTTTTCTCTCTCTATACAAGATGCATCCATCCACAATTTACAACATATTGATGTAAAGTTCCCTTCTTCCGCCTGGACTTGCATCACTGGTGTTTCTGGTTCTGGTAAATCTTCTTTGATGCATGATCTTCTTGTCGTTGCGGCAAACAAAAAGAAAGGGAGAAAACTGCCTAAAAAAGTAGAGATGCCTTTCGGTATAGTGGAAGGACTTAACCATTTCGAAAAAGTTATTGTCTTAGACCAACATCTACCCTCTCTTTCTGTGCGATCTGATGTCTGTTCTTATAGTGATACCTTAAAACATCTCCGAACCTTTTATGCTTCTTTAATGGAGGCTAAAGGAAGAGGTTTAAAGCCTTCTAATTTTAGTTATCATCATATACGCGGCATGTGTAAAACTTGCTGGGGTCTAGGTATCAAGCGGATACAACTTCAGTTTCTTCCTCCTGTTACCATTCAATGTCATGCCTGTAGAGGTTATCGGCTCAATCCCCTCTCTTTGCAAGTTCGCTACAAAGGCAAACATCTTGGACAGGTACTGCAGATGACAGCTTCTGAAGGGTTAGATTTTTTTCAAGATATCAGACCCATATCTAAAAAATTGCAGATGCTCTGCCGAGTGGGACTAGGTTATATAACGTTAGGTCAACATCTATCTACTCTTTCTGGCGGGGAAGTCCAAAGGTTGCGCCTCATAGTGATGACATTTCCCACCTAATCTCCATTTTTCATGAGCTCGTAGATAAAAAAAATACCTTGATCACCATCGAACATAATGTCGATATAATCTGGAATGCGGATTATCTTGTGGATATAGGTCCAAAAGCTGCTGATGAAGGCGGTAAAGTAGTTGCCGAAGGAAGACCGGAAGAAGTCGCTAAGCAGAAGACTCTTACAGCTGTAGCCATGAGAGAGCATCTAAAATCATAGATTGGAAAAGATCTTTTTTGTATAAGCAGACAAAAAGGAGTCTATTCGATGGCACATCCCATTGTAAGCAGAAAAAAAGCACAAATCTTCTCCTTTATTCTTTTCATACTCGGTATTGTTACACTTGCTATTTTTCAAGATTGGTGGCCAGGGATCATGCTCGCTTTTGGTTTTCCTATTGCTCTGCGAGAGTTTTTATTAGGAAAAAGATATGATGCATTGATTTCTCTGTGCGTTTTCTCAGGGGCATATGTCACAGTAGAGTTCAACATTCCCTGGGATATTCTTTTGCCTATGATCTTCATCATAGGTGGTATTCACATCTTTTTTAGGGATTTTTTTAAAACAGATCCGGAAACTGAGGTAGAAGAAGAGGAAGAAATCTCTCAAGAGATAGAAGAAGAAAAAGAAGAAGAAAATAGATAAACCCCCATAGCCTCTTTCACCTCTTTTAGCGTTTCATCAGCCTTTTCTCTTGCCTGTATTGAACCTTTTTTCAAAATGTCCAATACCATGGAAGGATCTTTTGCAAACTCTTCTCTTTTTTTTCTGATGGGTGAAAGAAATCCATCCAATACTTCTATGAGTCGCTTTTTTACCTTCATATCTCCCAAGCCTCCTCTTTGGTAATGGGCTTTCATTTCTGCAAGCCCTTGGCTATCGGGGTCAAAAGCATCTAAATAGGTAAAAACAGGATTCCCCTCTACTTTTCCGGGATCTTCAACTCGTATATGATTGGGATCCGTATACATTCCCTTAACTTTTTTCACCATTTCATCCAAAGAGTCGGAAAGGAAAATAGCATTTTTCAAAGATTTACTCATTTTGGCCTTCCCATCGGTACCAGGCAAACGCATATGTCCGGATAATATAGCTTCCGGCTCTACTAAAAGCTCACATTTGTAGGTTCTATTGAATTTTTTTACAATTTCGCTTGTTTGCTCAATCATGGGAATTTGATCTTCTCCCACAGGAACCAAATTAGCTTTGAAAGCAGTAATGTCTGCAGCCTGGGAAATGGGATATACCATGAATCCTGCCGGCACACTTTCTCCATAGCCTTTTTGCATGATTTCTGCCTTAACGGTGGGATTATGTTTCAAGCGGTTCCATGTCACTAAATTTAGATAATAATGAGTCAGTTCAAACAATGCAGAAATAGAAGATTGCACAAAAATGGTAGATTTTTGAGGATCGATGCCCACTGCTAAATAATCTAAGGCCACTTCAAGAATGGATTTCCTAATCAATTCGGGTTGTTCAGCATGATCTGTCAATGCTTGCGCATCTGCAATCATAATGTAGCAATCATGATCCTTTTGCATTTCAACTCTTTTTGCTAAAGAGCCTACATAGTGACCTAAATGAAGGGGTCCTGTGGGTCTGTCCCCAGTAAGTACAATAGATTTTTTCATGAAACTACCATTCTATCCTGAGTTCCTTTTCCCTCTCAAGTTTATTTCTTAGGTTAATAGAATTCCTATATAGTGTGGGTTTTGCTTGAGAGTTTGATTCCAAAGGGGAAATAATTTGATCCGTATCCATCCCTCCTTGTCACTTTTGATTCGAACTACGCAATGCGCATCTGATAGATCTTTTCGACTCTTTTTAAAAAAACGATATCCAACAAAAACATCTTCTTTATGTAAAAAACAAATACCATTTTTCCCAATAATCTCTTCTAAGTGACACCCCAAGATTTGCTCAACATTTTTGGTTGCACTAACGATAGTTCCATCCGCTGATGCAGCGAAGCAAAAAAAATGTGATGAACGCAAAAGAGTTATACAAAATTGAGAGAGAGCTAATGATTGTGAGAGGGAAGAAAAAAAACCTTTTTTTTCCTTTATGATTTTTTTTTTATCTTGTGGATCTTTCTGCATGGATTGTACTCAAATTCTCTGTAGACATAATCTTGAAAAGTAAAAAAAACTAAACAAATCCTACACATTTATCAATCAATTTTTTTACTTATCTTTTCCTTGAGAGTTCTTTCTTGAAGATTTTTCCTAAAGAAGCAAAGATAACACCCGATGGATGCCAAAAAACTACAAACAATTGGAAGATATACCATAATAAAAAGCCTCGGCCGTGGAGGAATGGGAGAGGTTTTTCTCGCAACTGATCCTGTTTGCCAAAGGGAAGTGGCTCTTAAATGTATTCGCGAGGATCTAAAAGAGAAAAAAAATATCAAAAGCAGATTTCTCAAAGAGGCAAAAATTGCCTCTCAATTAGCTCATCCTTCGATTATTCCTATCTATACTATCCATCAAGACCAGGAAAATTCTTTTTATACCATGCCATACATCGAAGGAGAAACCCTCCGACAAATCCTTCGCAAAACTAAAGAAGCACTAAAAAAAGGAGATCCAGCCCATCCCATAGGGGGGTCTATTCCTTCTTTACTTCGTTTGTTTTTACATGTTTGCGAAGCTGTTGCTTATGCCCATTCGAAAGAAATTCTGCACAGAGATTTGAAACCGGAAAATATCATCATAGGAAAATATGGCGAAGTACTCATTCTTGATTGGGGTATAGCAGATTATATCGAAAGCCAAAGCTCTAAGACAGGTAAAGCAGCCGGAACGGTATCCTATATGGCCCCAGAAAAAGCTTTTGGCAAGCCCTCTTCTATCTTAACGGAAGTCTATGCACTCGGTGTTACCTTATATCAAATTCTTACTTTAGAACTCCCTTTTGAGAGAGGAAACTTCGCCGCATTCAAAAAAGTAGTCCAAAAAGAAAAACTGACAGATCCTCTCCTCATTGCTCCTTACAGAGAGATACCTCATGAGGCAGCCTCGATTGTAAGAAGATGCCTTGCCGTAAAAGAATCGGACAGATATCCCTCAGTGGATACTTTGATCGCTGATATAAAAAAACTGATCGAAGGAAAGCCAGAATGGGTTCTTTTGAGTTCGTTGAATATCGAAAAGAAAGAAGATTGGGAGTTCCAAGAAAATATCCTCTTAGCTAAGCATACTGCAATTACTAGACATGTAGACTTTTTAGAATGGGTCAATCTGATGGTAAGCAAGCAAATTTTCCCAGATAACGTCCGAGTAGAGGCAGAGATAAAAATTCGAAAAGGTGGTAATGGAATTGGAATCCTTTTTTCGATTCCGGAAAGTCCAAAAAAAAGAACAATAGAAGAGGGATATTGCTTTTGGGTAGGGAGTAGACAGTCGCCCTCTTGCCAACTCTACCGCAGCAACCTCTTAGTCGCAGAAAATAAAGAGCAAAATTTAGAAGAAGAGAAATTCCACACCATAACGATTGAGAAGTTCAAAGAACATGTAAATGTCTATATTGACCAGGTGGGTGTTCTATCTTACTATTCCAGATTTCCTTTGTCCGGCTCTCATGTAGGGATCTTATCTAAAGATGCCGATTTTGAAATCAGAAACATAAAAATCTATGGAAGTTCACAAAGTGCAAGCGTAAGTTGTTTAGCTGTCCCTGATGCCTTTTTTGCTCGAGGTGATTTTGACACAGCCATCACAGAATATCGGAGAATTGCCAAATCATTTCCTGGAAGGGAAGAAGGAAGAGAAGCGATCTTTCGCTCCGGTCTTTCCATGATAGAAAAGAGCAAAAAATCTAAAGGTAAGCAACATGCATTTCTCGAACAAGCTTTGCAAGAATTTGAGTTATTACATCACACCTCAGGAGCACCTTTGGAATATCTCGGAAAATCCATAGTCTATGATCTATTGAATGATCCGGAAGAAGAGGTAAAATGTTTGGAATTTGCTCTCCGCAAATATCCCAAACATCCACTTTTACCTATCTTAGAAGAGCATATCATCTACCGTATGCACTCTTCATCTCGTTCGAGAAGGAAAACGGCTTATCAAATGATACTCCTGGCTATTTGTTATTTTCCTAAGATATTCAAAAGTAATGACGCGAAAAGACTATTAGAAAGTTTACAAAGATCTTGGGAAGTTCCTTACTTTTTTGAAGGATATACAGAAAAGGTGAAAATCAACTCCACTATCCAAATTGCCATCTTACTCGCTTTTTGGGTGCGTAAATTATCTCTACTTTTAGAAATGCCAAAAAATCTTTGCCGGAATTCTCCTGTAGATACTACCTCCTTAGAAAACATTGCCTTTTCTCTACTGGAGTTAGATTTTTATGAAGAGCTTACCAAGTATTTACAAGAGTATGAACAACATATCCCTTCTCAACCTCTGTTCATGGCTGTTGTACACGAAGACTTGC
>CAYPKB010000006.1:10462-15783 GCA_964411185.1 uncultured bacterium | reverse complement strand
AGAACAGAAAGGGATTATTAGCAAAATTAAAAATATCTTCAAAAAAGATAAATCAAAAACAGAAACAATAAAAAAAGTAGATTTCGAAGAAAAAAAAGTTATTAAAATGGATGCCAAAAAACAAGAACAGATAAAAAGGATAATGACAAAACAAGGTCTGTCTAAATATGAAAAAATGGTAAGTGAGTCTGTTCAGACTAATGATTCTAAAGCACAAGAAGGGTCCAAAAGAAGACCATCCTTAGTGAGCATGAGTAGAGCGAGTATGAGTAGATTAGAAGGTCCTTCATTTAGTTTAGATGAGATCGATATGGAACGAGAAGACTCTAGGGATTATAGCATTAGCGAGACTCCAGAGACAAGCCTACGTCTTGATAAGATACAAAGCGCTTGGATCCGAGATGCATTAGATAAAAAATAAATAATTTTTTACAGGTTAGGGCATAGTAAAAAATGCCCTTTTTTTATTTTAATTTTTTTTGAGAATCGTTCGAATTACTCTTTTCTCTGATTCACAAACAGCTTTCATTTCTTCAGCAAAAATAATCGCACTGTCAATGGAGAAACAAAATACTCTTTTACAATTTTCTTGCTTTAGCTTTTCTCTATTGCAAGTAAGTTTTTCCTATTAAGGCTGGATGGGAATAAATGAGGTTCCTATTAAGCTCACAACCACTCTACTTCTCGTAAGCATCTTGACTCCATCGACTTGTACACTCATCTATCTCTATGCGCTCTCCTTTCATGAGAAAGAAGCCACTCTTTTTTCTCTTTTCCTCCTGCATAACCTCCTAAACTCCCATTTTTACCGATCACTCTATGACAGGGAATGAGCAGTGAAATAGGGTTGGCAGCACATGCATTGGCTACAGCTCTTACAGCCTTTGGATGGCCTACCTTTTTTGCCAATTCAGAATAGGAGATGAGATCGCCGTAGGAAATAGTAAGAAGTTTCTCCCATACTCTTTTTTGAAAAAGGGTACCCTTGCAATGAATGGGAGTAGTAAAGGAAGAGAGTTTGGATGAGAAATATTCCTCGACCTCTTTTTCCACCTGTTGAATAGGAACAGATAGTTCTTCTTTTTCCTCTTCTACTCCGTTAGAAAAGGCTAGAGAGATGAGATTATTCTCATCCGATAGTGCCACCATCGTGCCAAGGGGTGTCTCTATTATTTTTCGGTAGAGCATTGTTAAGAAAAAGAGGGCTTTTCCTCTTAGTATGAAAAGCCGAATTATTGATTTCTAACAAAAAAATTAGATGGACTACTTTTGTGAGCATTCATTTCTGTAAAATCCCGATAGGAAGATATATGTAAATATACGCAAGGCAATAACAAAGCCTCTAAGAAGATTGATAGGCTATCGCCAATGGTTTGTAACGCTTGACTCAGTAGCTCAATTGTAAGAGGACTAGGTAATTATGGCGATATCTTGTTTATCTCGATCTGATCCAAGTATGGAATTTGCTTTCTTCCAGGTAACCACTGTCCATAATTCTTTTCTTGCTCAATTATCTGAGAGTTCAACGTTGTTACAAACTCATTAATCTCTTCAATAATCGTATCATGCAAACTTTTTTTATCGATAGGAACTAGAGTAAAAGGAGAATGTTTCTCTTCTATTTTTTTAGCTAATTCACCTAATCCTTGCTGTAATAAATGTACAGCTTTTGCAAGATAAGCTTTTTCTGCATATTCGAGGGTCTCCCCTCTTGCCTCTCCATTTGCAAGCAATGCTGATTCGTAATTTGCTTCTGCGTTTTTCACCAACGTTTCAAGAGGGCCTATCTCGTCGGGGTTTTTTTCCTTCGCTTCTTTTAACTGCTTTTTGGCCTCTTCCTCTCTAGCTCTGGTAGCTTCCACCTTTGCTAGGCTTTCTTCATATTTCTTTTTTTCAGATAGGTAAGTTGCATGATAACTTGTGTGCAGCGCTTCCTGATTGAAGAAAAAGTATCTACCATTGTCCCAATCTTTTTCACTATATTCACCCGTTTCAGGAGAGGCCTTTTTAATCACTTTTTTCAAAGAGTTCAAAAAGGAATGGATCTTTTTCTTTTCATCCGTATTGAAAAAAGGAGAAGAGGTCAATAGATTCTCTAACCTAAGGTGGTAAGATCTACATGTTCCTGGAAAATAATCATCAAACTGTCTGTAGTGATTCTTTTTCTTAAAATAGACCTTTGAAGTCATGCAAGGCGCTGCATAATAGGTAAGACCAAGTTTCCTGTTGAGACATCCACATTTAGCCCTATGATTTTCCTTCCTGAAGAAATACCAGTTTTTTTCAATCTTAGAATCTAGCGTAAATGTCTCTTGTAAAAGAGAAGTCATATAGATTCCATCTAAAGGAAATAACACCCCCCAAAGAAAGACCGCTTGTCGTGCCAGAAGATATAAGGGGTAGGTCACTAGTTGAGCTATATCTTTTGCAAGAGAATATAAGATAGATCTTGTCGCTACCAAAGTATAATTGGGATTTTTTCCTTCTACCTTAAGAGCTAAAAATCTTTTTCTAGATTCTTCTATGCCTCGTAGTATAGATCCACCCTTTGCCAGGTCATAAATACGGTAAGGAATTTCGAAAAGAACTCCCTTTATGAAAGAAAAAATGGTTAACTTTACAAACTTAATCCTCAACTGTAGGTTGGTATCTGAGGTAACATGATTGAACTCTCTTCCACCTGGACCGATGATAGCCCCTCTTCCTTGCACTGCACATATTGGGTTACAAATACGCCCAATCCCTGCGGTGCGAAACTTTTCCGGATCAATCAATTCCTTTCTATGATCTTCAAAAGTAAAAAGACAGCTTCTAACCTTCTGTGGATTAGTTTCTATACTATTTGACATTTTTCACTCTTTTTTAAATTTTATAAAAATATTATATAAACTATTTAATTTTAATTAAATAGTAAAATTAATTTTATAAATAATTAATAAGAATTAGTAGATTGTAAAATGATTTTTTAAATTAAAAAATAATTTGTTTATATATTGAATGTATACGACAAAAAATCTTTATAAAGTAAAATTTTTTATTTTATAAAATCTATTTTTTAGCTACTCGTATTGGACCTGCCCCAAAATAGGAGATCATCAGAGAAGCACCAATCAAGGAGATATTCTTCCAGAAGCAATAATGTTGCATCATAGCCTCTAAAGAGCTGCCGCTGAGCCAGTAGGGGTGCATATAGATTGTAGTAGGGATCAAAAAGATTACAAGAAGCCAAGCTGCTGTTTTGGTCTTATATCCTAATACAACTCCTAGTCCCCCAATCAAGGCAATAATCCCCCATATTGGGACTAGAACAGAGGGAAAAGGAACCCCCATTTTTGACGCATAGCTAACAAGAGAACCGGAAAAGTGTTCGAAAGATTTGATGATAAAAATCGAAGAAAAAAGAACTCTTCCAATAAAACAAATGAATCCCAAAACACTCACCTCTCGTTGCTTTTTCTCAATCTATCGTAAAGAATTTATTTGAGCAAGAGATATCATCGAAGAAAACCTCTCTTAGCACCTAATGATTCATGCTACAAAATCTGATCGGATCCCAGAAAAGGAGTACTTTTTTCTTCTTTTGTTGTACATAAGAAAATAGGAACAAGAGCAAACAAACCTTTTTTTTCCTTCTAGTTACAGGAAAGATCATAGTGAAAAAATACCTTAGTCTTTTTCTTTTTGTTTGTACTCTCCATGCCTCTTTCGATGCAGGTGTAGGAATGGGATATAGAAAAGAGAAAATGAAAGGAACTAAATTTCAAGTAGACCGGGATGAAGTCCGTTTTACTAGCAGTAGTAACCCCGACATTCTACAAATATCTGGTTTTTTTGATTTTGAGTGGAAAGGTATCCATCTTGGAGCATACGGCAGTTATGGCTGGTTTTGGGATGCTTCCATCGAAGCTCGTAACCTGCTTTCTTTGGTAGCACCCAATACTGATCTTCCTTTAGATTATGAGGGATCAGGGAATGTCATCTCCACCTATGCTTTGATATCGTACCAAATCCCTCTGTACAGAAAGAGTTTTTTTGCAGCCCCTCTTCTGGGATATGGTTATGATAGATTTTACCAGTCGAGAAAAAACTTACATAGAGTGCCACAAATTGTGGAAGTTCATAGCCAAGAGATTGCACTTCTTACAGTTACTTTAGATTTGGAACCTTTAGAGAGAGATTGGTGGGGGCCTTTCATCGGAGGCGAGATTCTAGCTTTTCCCTTGGATCATTTCTTTTTACAGTTCCGATATTCCTACCATTTCCTCTCTTTCTCACAGCCGGAAGAATTTTCGGAAGATATCTCACTTAGAATACAAAGTCTGAACCATCTTCTGGAGCTGGCTCAAGAGGTAACTATCGAAGGAGATGGAGAGGTCTCTAGTCAAAATGCTATGGGGCATAGAGGTTTTGGGGCTGTAGGTTACCAACTTACCTCTCGATGGAAAACCTCTCTTTTTTCTTTTTATCAATATTATTCTACAGGAAAAAAAAGAAATCTTTTGGATGTGACTGAGACCATCACAAATCTTTTCCCCTCTTTTTCAGTCAGAAAAGAGGAGAAAAAAAATCCTGGAGAGGTGATTTGGCAATCATTCTCTATAGGAGTTTCTGGTAATTTTTCTTTTTAATTTTCTTTTTGAAGAATTTTTTATCTGATGGGGAAAATTTCACTGGAATAAAGATATCTATTAATCCTGAAAATAAAATATCCTTATTTGACAATCTTAATAAGGAACATATGAATTTTAAAAATTTACTTTTAGACTCAGCTCTTTTGGACGCCCTTTCCCAAGCAGGATATACCCAGCCAACAGAGATCCAAATGAAAGCCATTCCACCTGTTTTAGAGGGTTCAGATCTTTTAGCCTCTGCTCAAACGGGCACAGGTAAAACAGCTGCTTTTCTTCTTCCCGTACTTCAGAATCTGGCAGCCAAACCCAAGAAAACAGAAAAAAACCATCCCAGAGTGTTGATTCTCTCTCCTACCAGAGAACTAGCTATGCAAATCACAACACAATCTGAAAAATATAGTAAGTATCTCTCGAAAGTGAGAACCATTTGCATCGGAGGAGGAGTTCCCTACCATATTCAGATGAAAAAATTCAAAAAACCCTATGAAATCTTAGTGGCAACACCCGGTAGATTAGTAGATTACCTACATAGAGGAAAAATTCATCTTTCTGAGCTGGAAGTCCTTGTGTTGGACGAAGCAGATCGTATGTTGGATATGGGATTTGCAGATGAGATGAAAGAGATTGTAGATGCAAGCCCATCTTCCAGGCAAACTTTGCTCTTTTCTGCTACCATGAAAAAAATCTCCA
>CAYPKB010000006.1:6607-10452 GCA_964411185.1 uncultured bacterium | reverse complement strand
AGGATTTCGTTAGCAATCCTACCATTGTAGAAAGTAAACCAGTTGAGGTTAAAAGTTCTTTGATTGAGCAGAAGATCTATTATACAGAAAATGTCTCTCATAAGAAAAAAATATTAGATCGTCTGCTATCTGATGAGGAAATTAACCGAGCTATTATCTTTACCTCTACGAAAAGTTTTGCTGATGAATTAGTAGAGAGTTTAAAAGAAGAAGGCCATAAAACGGCAGCTCTACACGGTGATATGAAACAGTCACAGCGAACAAGAACCATCCACAAGCTACGGGAAGGTAAGATTAAGATACTGGTGGCAACAGATGTGGCAGCTAGAGGAATCGATATAGAATCCATTACTCATGTAGTCAACTTTGATTTTCCAAGAAAAGCAGAAGATTATGTTCACAGAATCGGTAGGACAGGTAGAGCCGGACAACAAGGAACAGCTTTTTCTTTAGTTGGAAAAAAGGATGCCTTTCTTATTCCTGAAGTAGAATCCTATACAGGGCAAAAAATAAAGATTGTGGAGATCCCAGGCTTAGAACCTTCTACAAAATATAATAGGAAGAGATCACAGCCAAAAAAGCGATGGCATCCTAAGAAGAAAAAACCTATGCATCGTTCCTTCCGGAAGTAGTAGAATAGATGGCTGGTCCATCTATCTACCCTTTTTCTTAAGATGGGCTATCATCTCTTTTGGATAGTCGGTGGTGATCCCATCTACACCTTTTTTCCATAAAAAATCCAACCAATAGATCTCATTCACAGTCCAAGGAATGATTTTTTGCTCTTTTTTTCTATACTTCTCTAGATCGGTTAGATCTTTTAAGAGGGAATAATGAGGTGAAATACGGTCTGCTTGGAGTTCTTCTCCCCATTGCAGTAGCTCTTCTAAATTTTTTTCTTCTATAAGACCAATTTTGACACTTGGTAAAGCCTTTTTTACCTCTACTAGAATCTCCTTATCAAAAGAAGAGAGATATGCCTGCTTCATGCATCCTCCCTTTTCCACCTCTTGAGCCACTATCTGCGCAAATTCATCTGCTTCCGGAGTGGTATTGGGAGGAGCTTTTTCTTTTTTAATCTCCAAATTGAGCCATATTTTTTTTCCTCGTGGATGGGCTTGTACAAGATGAAACAACTCTTGTAGAGTAGGAATAGAAGCCCCGGGAGCTGTTTTCTGCTTAGGAAAATGAGGATTGGGTAGAGTCCCGCAATCTATTTTTTTTATCTCGGAAAGTGATAGAGAAAAAATAGGCAGGGAATCTACCTTATCTCCTCTACTGGTAAGGCAATGATCTGGATTGAGCAAAAAATCATGGTGAAGCACTACTTGTCTATCTTTTGTCACTAAAAGATCTACTTCTACTCCATCTGCTCCTCCATCTAACGCTTCCTGAATGGAAACAAGTGTATTTTCAGAGCGGGTTCCTCTAGAACCTCTATGACCTTCAATATAAAAAGAATTCTGATAATTACTATTCAATTCCTTCTATCTCTATGAGTTTTCTTTTACATGTTTTTCCAACCAGGATTCGGATAGCACTTTTAGGTACTTTGAAATAGCTGGAAAGAAGGGCTATTAACTCTCTATTCACTTGACCTTTTTGAGGACTCTCTTTGCATTGTACTTTCAAAACCCCCTCTTCCATTCCTACTACTCTGCTATGCTGTGAGTTGGGAACTACTTTTACTTCCATTTTCATGGCTTACAGAGCAGTAAAAGGAAGCAGAGTAAAGAGTGATACAATGACAATCAGTGAGAGAAAAAACATTTGCCTTCCCCACTTTTTATCCTCGGATAGAGTAAAACCCTTACAGGAGAAGAAAAACCAAACCAGGGTTAACAAAGAGGATAGAACAAGAAAAGTTTGGTTTACATATTGATATTGCCAAAGCAGGAAAGCTGTGATACCAAAAAGAAAGATATAGAAGCTCATTTGTATTTTTGTCCAAATCATCCCTCTGACCAGAGGAAGAATGGGGAGGTCTGCTGCTTTGTACTCCTCTAAACGAAAAGTTGCGATCGCGAGAAAATGCGGTATTTGCCAAAAAACCAAAAGCAGAAAAAGAAGAGTTGCACATCTATCCCAGCTACCGGTAACAGAACAATAGCCTACAACGGGGGGTACAGCTCCAGCAAGGCTACCAATCAAGGTTCCAAAAGGTGATATCCTTTTAGCTATGCTATAGACAAAAATATAGACAACAAATCCAAACATCGCGACAAAAAGAGCTGCCTTTGTTGCATAAAAAGCCAATAATGTAGCTCCGCTGAATAATAAGAAAAAAAGAAGTAGAAAAGCTTGCGTAGAAGAAATAAGACCTTGGGCGAAAGCTCTATTTTTTGTCCGCTCCATTTTTCTATCAATCTCTTTGTCGATATAATTATTCCAAATGGCGGCCGAAGCAATGATCATAGCGAGACCAAGCGTTACAAAAAGAAATTGGATAAGATTATAATTTTTCCCTGCAGCGAAAAAAAAGCCTCCTGCCATGGTGATTAGGTTTCCCATGATAATCCCAGGCTTCATAAGTAGAAGGTAGCTTTTGGTAATAACCGTTAGATTTCTTTTTGCTGCTTTTTCCATTTTCTATCCTTTCTTCTTGTGAATTTGTTTTTTTTGGGATTGTGACAAAATAACTTTTCCCTGCCAACGAAAAATTTTCAGATAGATAAGAGAGAATAGTTTAAGAGATCATCACCCTTGGCGCTCATAATAGATGGGGCGTCTATTGTTATAATTCATATTGCTCATAATCCAAAGAGATCCACCAATAATGAGAACAATTACACCTACTGCAAACAAAAATGATATGGTGTTCCAATGAGGTTTGCTTTCCAAACCCAAATGCAAGAAGAAAACAAGCTGCAGAATCGTTTGTAAGACTCCCAATCCAAAGACTGTGAAAATCAAAAGCCAGGGAGTAGCATGATAAAAGACAATTCTGTACGCAGCTAAAATCAGGATGATCGAGATCACATAGCCCAAAAAAAGAGGTTTGTAGCTTTTATTCCAACCGTGGTGTCTATCAATCATCTATTTTACCCCCTGTAGGTAGACAAAAGAAAAAATGAAGATCCAAACAACATTAAGAAATTGCCAAAACATGCGAAAGCAGGTAAGCCTCCTTATATCTTTAGGGGTAATTTCATGCATGGCTACAGGAATGAGTAAAACAATCATCCATATGAGACCAAAGAGAACGTGCATTCCATGAGTCCCCAAAAGAGTAAAAAAAGAGGAGAGAAAAGCGTTTCTCTTCCAACTATTACCTGTGATGAATAGATCGAAAAATTCGTAAAACTCCATTCCTAAATAGATGGTGCCCAGTAGAAAGGTGATAGCAAAAAACAAAAGTGTTTTTTTCTTGTCCATTCTATGTATCGATGCTCCAGCTAAACCTGCGGTAAAGCTGCTGGTCAAAAGAACAAGAGATTGAACCAAAGTGAGAGGCATACTGATCAGATCTGCTGCACTCGGACCTCCAAAGGTATTATGTCTGAGCACTGCATAGGTCGCATAGAGAACTCCAAAGAGTATGAAGTCAGAAAGCAGAAAGAGCCAAACGCCAAAAATCGTTCTAGAATAGGCATCATGAAAAGGATCTGGATATTTTTCTACCTGCGATTCATTAGGATTAGCCATGACTCCCTTCCTTTTGTTCTAATTTTTTTAACTCATCGGCACTGATATGGTATTCCGTCTCTTTTTGATAGACATGGAAAATAAGAGCTACCAATATTCCCGCACCTGACAGGATAGCTAGCCAATACATATACCAAACAAGAGCAAATCCAAAGGTAAAACTCAACACTCCCACATAAAAACCGTAAGGAGTATTTTTC
>CAYPKB010000006.1:0-6597 GCA_964411185.1 uncultured bacterium | reverse complement strand
CGGCATGTGAATCTCTTTATATTCTCCTTGGATTTCTTCTTTCCTCTGTTTCATGGCCCAAAAGGTGTCTCTTTCATGCGCTTCCGGGATGATCGCAAAGTTGTAAAATGGTGGAGGAGAAGTCGTTGACCATTCTAATGTTCTGCCATTCCAAGGATCGCCCGTGGTATCTTTCAGTTTTTCTTTGTTCTTGATACTGACTATCAGCTGTAGTATTTGGAAACCCACTCCTGCAAGTACTAAAATAGCACCAACCGCTGCCAAAAGAAATAGAGGTTGCCATTCGAAAATTTCATATCGGTTGAGTCTTCTTGTAGCCCCCATAAACCCAAGCAAATAAAGAGGCATAAAAGCGAGTAAAAATCCAGGTAGCCAAAACCAAAATGAGATCTTTCCTAATCTCTCATCCAAAGAAAATCCAAAGAATTTAGGAAACCAATAGATATATCCCGCAAAAAACCCAAAAAGTACTCCTCCGATGATGACAGTGTGGAAATGGGCCACTAGAAAAAGACTGTTATGCGTTTGGAAATCAGCTCCCGGAATGGCCATCAATACTCCTGCAGCACCTCCCAGTGTGAAGGTGATAACAAATCCTAAGAACCAGTACATGGGAGAAGTAAAGGTGATTCGTCCACGAAACATGGTAAAAAGCCAGTTGAAGATCTTCACGCCGGTGGGCACGGCAATGATCATAGTCATGATACCAAAAAAAGCATTCACATTGGGTCCTGCCCCCATGGTGAAAAAATGGTGAAGCCAAACAATGAAAGATAAAAAAGTTATCCCAAAAATAGCCCAAACCATAGAGGTATATCCAAAAAGACGTTTATGAGAAAAGACCGGTACTATCTCTGAAAAAATACCAAAAGCCGGAAGAATGAGGATATAGACTTCCGGATGGCCCCAAGCCCAAAAGAGATTGACATACATCATGGGGTTACCGCCAAATCCTGCGGTAAAAATTTTCGTCTCAAGAAGTCTGTCCGTTGTAAGCATAGCAGTAGTTGCTGTAAGAATAGGAAAAGCCATTACCACAAGCATCATAGTAGCCAGAGTAGCCCAGGTAAAAATGGGCATTTTCATTAGAGACATTCCCTTGCAACGCATCTTCAAAATGGTCACAATGAAATTGATACCGGTAAGTAGAGTCCCTACCCCTGATATTTGTACCGTCCAAAGCCAATAATCTACACCCACTCCAGGGTTATACTTCAAACTAGCAAGCGGCGGATAGTTCGACCAGCCTGTTCCCGCGAAAACTCCTATCACTAAAGAGACTAAAATATACATTGAGCTGGAGGCAAATAGCCAAAAACTCACATTATTCAAAAAGGGAAAAGCAACATCTCTTGCGCCAATCTGCAGTGGTACAACAAGATTGATCAATCCGATCATCACTCCCATACCAACAAAAAAGATCATGGTAACCCCGTGAGCAGTGAAGATCTGTTGGAAATGTTCTGCTCCTAAATAACCGGAAGAACTCCCCACGGCAAAGGCCTGTTGCCCTCTCATCATCATAGCATCAATCAACCCTTTGGCTAGCATGATAAAAGAGACTACCAGATACATGATCCCAATTCTTTTGTGATCAACCGAGGTGATCCATTCTCGCCATAAATATCCCCACTTCTTGTAATAGGTGATGAGAGCTAGAACGGCAATAGCTCCCAAAAACATGGAGACACCGGCCAGATATTCAATCCAATCGTGTTTTAACGCCTCTTTTGTAAGCCTTCCTAACATACTCTTATCTATTTCCCTTTGGTGGCATATATTTTTCTAAAATTCTCTCAAAAATAGGATCGCCAATTCGGTAAGTCTCCACAGGATGATATTCTGTAGGTTGGGCCAATTTTTCATACCTCTCGTAGGTGAGAAGAGAGGATGAATTTTTTACCTCATTGACCCAATCTCGATATTCTTCCCAAGAGCTGGCTTTAGCAGTAAAGGTCATTCCCGCAAAACCTTGTCCACTAAAATGCGAAGATAGACCTCTAAAAGTTCCTTTTTCTTCTGCTAAAAGATGCAATTGAGAGCGTCTAGAGGGCATGGCGTATATCATTCCCCCCAGTTGAGGAATCCAGAAAGAATTCATAGGTGAGTCAGCAGTGATTTCAAAAGCTATCGGTCTTTTTTCCGGTATCTGAAGATAGTTGATGGTAGCGATCCCCTCTTCTGGGTAGATAAAGAGCCATTTCCACTCCAAGGCAACTACCTGCACGAAAACCGGCTCTTCTTTGGTAGCGATTGGTTTAAAAGGGCTGAGCTCGTGGGTAGACTTCCAAGTGAGAACAGCCAACACTATGATGATCAACAGAGGCACTCCCCACCAACAACATTCAGCTATATTATTATGTTCCCAATCTGGGGTATGCTTTCCCTTTCCTTTTTTAGCACCATATTTCCAAGAAAAAAACCAAGAAAAGGCAAATACAGGCAGCACGACCAAAAGCATCAGCATCCCGGCTGTATACATTAAGTCTCGCTCTTTCTTGCCCACAAGTCCTTTTGAATCCAACACTACTAGATCACTAGGCTCTAGATACCAAAAACCCAACGCAACAAAAAAAAGCGTCACCAAAGTAATGATTATCGTTTTTTTCATTTCTACCTGTTTATACCTCTTCTTTTTTCCTTCTACAAAAGCTATGGCAAATTGTCTAGAAATTAATGAAATGAGAAAATTTCATTTTTTTTAAATCGATAAATCTGGATGCTCTGCATTTGTAGAAACATAAGGAATCCGTTATGAGAAAATTGATTATCACTGCAGCTCTTATGCTTGTCTCTTGTGCAACACAAGCTGAAAAAATTGGACATGTGGAATATACACCACCCAAAGAATTGAAAAGTTGGCAAGAGAACACCATTGATGAAAATGGGATCAAAGGAAAGAGCTATGTCCATTCTGAAAAAGGGATGGAAGAGAGTTTTATTGTTACTCACCTTGCACACCCAGAGTTAGATGATGCTACGAAAAAACAATTGTCATCTCTTATGGAGTTTAACCAAGAGAGAGTGAATCAATTGCAAACTGAACTGAAAAGAAGATTAGAAAATGCTTTTCCTGATACTGAGATTTCTATCCATACCATAGACATGGAACCTCACTCTTTGTTTTATGCATGGACCATCAAAAATGAAAATGGCAAGCTTATTTCTCACAGTTGGGAACGAATTTTCAGCACTGCAGAGGGAAAAACCTCTTTATTCTATGGATACCACTTAAAAGGAAAAGAAGCGAAAACCCCTGATACTGATCCCTGGGTTGAAACTCTACGAGACGCAAAACTAAAGAAAAGTAGCACTGAGGAATAAAATGTTCTACCTTCTCTTTTTAGAGGAGGTAGTTTTTTTCTTTGTTCCCAAAGGCCAGAAAAAAAGAACAATTCCTATAAATATAACAATGAATCCTGCAATCCGGATTTGTCCTGCAAGCTTTTCATATTTCGCTACATCTTGTCTGCCTGCAGCTATTTTTCTTTGGGCACTTTTTTCTAGCTGTTCTCCGATAGGTTTCGTGGCAGAAAAGAGGTCCAAAAATTTCTTTCCTTTTTTCACCTGCTGTTCAGCTGAGACTATTTGTTCTTTCCCTTCTTCCACTTGACCTGTGATATAAGAAGAGAAAAGCAAAAGAGCTACTCCTCCGGCTATCAATAAAAGAGCTATTATTCTTCTTGGAGCCATCTTTTTATCCTTTTATCTTCTTCTTCTCAGATTCTCGCAATATTGTAAACAAAGAGCTCATCAAACCGTTATTTCCATGCCATCATAAGCGGAAATAGCCTCTATTCCATATTCTTTTCCCAACTGCTTTATCTTCTTTTTCTTCTTTTGCATATCTTGGTAAAACCAAGAGCCAAAATGGAGAAAAAGGAGTCTATCCGTGTAGGCTTGAAAGAGCCGAATAAGATTGGGTAGACCCGTATGACCGTAGATCTGTCCTCTATCCTTGTCTCTTCTAATCATCCCTCCTTCTTTTAGAAAACTTGCCTCTGTTATGACAAGATCAAGCCTTGAAAAAAGAGAATGATATTTCTTTTCTATCCAAATCATATCCCCGGTGTAGAGAATCCGTTTTTTTCCTTTTTCTACTAGATAGGCGCAGGATAGGACAGATTTGCTATGGATCGTAGGGATAGCAAAAATAGTATATGATCCAACTTTTTGTTTTCGCTTTACCACTCCAATTGGAAAACCCTGTTTTTCTGGTGCATGAATGTGCGCTTTCGTGGCAGGAAATTCCTCCTTACCTTTTCTTACGAAATAGGCGTGGTCCGGATGTAAATGGGTAATATAAATCCACTTAGGCTGGAAGTCTAAGAATGTTTTTTCTCCCAAATCTAGCATGAGAGTCTTATCTATAAGCAAACCACTTTTTTTTGCATGATAGGGCGTAGATTCTTCAATCTCTCCTCTGGTTCCAAGGATAGTTAATCTCATTGTTTTACTGTTTTTCCTATCTATTTTTCATTCTATGATACAAATACAAAATGAATGAAAATATGTAATTGCAAAAGAAATTTCACCTTTTTTTGGCGGTTCATCTGCTGTATAAGCCATATTATGAAAGGAACCTTTTGAAAATATGGTTTGGAAAAAATCTTTTTTAGATTCAATCATTTACTTCTCCTTCGATCAAACAGGCTTTAGAAGGCACTCTCAATATTTTTCGAATGAGAATCTAAAAGGTGATGGCATCCATGTTCTAATCACTGGAGGAACAAGTGGCATTGGACTTGCTACAGCTGAAATTCTAGCCCGAAAAGGTTGTCACCTTATTCTACTAGGTAGAGATAAAGAAAAAGGAAAAAAAGCAGTAGAAAAAGTACAAAGAGTAAACAGCAATGTGAAAGTTTCCTTCTACGAGATAGATCTTTCTGAAAAAAAATCCATCTATGAGCTTCCCATTAAAGATCTACCTGATCTTGATGTACTTGTCAATAATGCAGGAGGAATGTTCGAAGAGTTGACTAAGAATTTTGAAGGAAAAGAAAAAACTTGGCAGACTCATCTAGTAGGACACTTCTTATTAACAGAAAGATTGATAGGAGCAGGAAAGATAAACAACGGGGCACGGATCATTTTCGTCTCCTCAGGTGGAGCCTATCTTCAAAAATTGGATCTATCTGATCTGCATTACCAGAAAAAGAGTTATAGCAGACTCAAATCGTATGCTAATGCAAAAAGAGCTCAGATCATTTTGACAATGATTTGGCAAAAAAAATATGGACATCGATTCTTATTCAGCGCTATGCACCCCGGCTGGGTAGATACACCTGGAGTAAAAGAAAAAATGCCCTTTTTCTATCGCTGGACAAAAAAAAGACTTCGCATCCCTTGTGAAGGAGCTGATACCATTGTTTGGCTTGCTTTAACCCAAAAAAATTACGCTCCCGGCTCTTTTTGGTTCGATAGAAAAAAAGTGCCTCCCCACTTTTTTTCTCTCACACAGGAGAGTGAAAAAGAACGAGAAGAGTTGATCGATTTATTAGAGAGAGAAAAAAGTGAAAAGTAAAGTGGCTCCCTTTTTAAATGGATCTATCTATACCTTCGGATGGATTTTTTCCGTATGGATGGGAGGAAAAAATAGTCCTATACCACCGCTTATTGTCATTCCCATATTAGTAATCTTCCAACTTATATATCTTCGTCTTACCCACTTCAAAATCTATCTACTTACTATTTTGATAACCATTTATGGCACGACCGTAGGGTTTTTTATGGAAATGTTTTTCCTTTCGATAGGGCTTTTGTCTTATTCAACAGAAAATATTTTTTATGTTTTTTTTCCTCCGGGATGGATTTGGGGTCTCTATTTCCTCTTTTTGCCAACTCTCAATCTCTCTCTATCTTTCTTAAACAAGAGCAGATCGATCTCCTTTATTTTTGGAGTAATAGGAGGAGTTATATCTTACTTTGCCGGTCAAAAATTGCAAGCTGTCATTTTGCATACAACCTGGAGCTATATACCTCTGGGTATTTGTTGGGGAATCTTTCTATTTTTCTTAGTTTCTTTGAATAAACGTCTCCAATCTATTGTCTATCACCTCTGTGACGAAAAGAAATTGCAAAATCCTCTAACCCTTTATTTTGATCCGCATTGTCCTATCTGTTCAAAAGAGATCAAAAAATTGAAAGAGAGAAAACGAACCGGAAAGGTAATATTTCACCCTATTGAAGATAGGAATTCATTCGAAAAAAGTGTACGTGAAATAACTTATGATCAAGCAATGGATAGAATCCATGCAAAAGATCATAATGGCATATGGTTAACGGGAATAGACGCTTTTTCAGAGTTATACGCCAGAGTCAACCTCCCCTTACTTGCGGTGATTCTTCGATCTCCCTTTTTCCATACTATTTTCCGGGTAATCTATTTTCTTTGGACAAAAGTTCGTAGAAAGCTTTCCTAAAATTGGATATTCAACTTTCTACTTCATTTTTTATCTAAATATCTGGCAAATCTCATCGTTTTGGAATTGGGCTACAAAGCACCAAACATTAATTGTAAAATCTTAATAGGGATAATAACTTCTTTGATTTTTCTATAATTCTCTTTTACAAAAAAATAATTATTTCCCTAATGTC
>CAYPKB010000005.1:0-17125 GCA_964411185.1 uncultured bacterium | reverse complement strand
AGGATCAAATTCTCAGTAGTTTTACTAAGAAATTTTTATGACGGGTATACGCTTTCGCGTACCCCACACAACTATTTTGGCTCCATTTCTACTGTCAAAAGATCTTGTGACAACCTTCTGTTGTGCACTTTCCTTTCGTTTTTGCTGCGAAAGAAAAACTAAGATAACCAACCTATTTCTTTTTTGGCAAAATCTTTTATTTTCTTTTCCGTTTTTTAGGAGAAAATTGGTCTATTCTCCGAGAGGACGAACCACTTGAAAAGAGTTGAAAAAGTTTTGAAAATCTCCTTCTCCTGTAACAGAAAATTCGATCAGAAGTCCCTTTTCTTCGAACAAAATCCATCTTTTTTGGGTCACCTTTTGAGGGTCTCCATTTTGATAGGTTATTTCCAAACAAGGCCCATATTTTCCATGAAATTCTCTAAGCGAAGAATAGGTAGAGTCAGATAGAGTCTCTACAACGTTTTTTGCGAAGTTCTCTTTATTCCATCTTTTTGGAGCCTTTTTTATGCTCCACTGATACAGATTATCATTATATTTCGCTTGATAAAAAATTTCCCCGCTCTTTTCATTCAGCATTGACTCTGGTTGTTTTGGAAAGTTTATTGTATATTGAAATGATTCAATTTGTTTCGCAAATAAGATCCATTCATCTGGATCCTTCTCGTCCAAATATTTCTCATCTAATTTAGAAAAAAAGAGCGTTTCTTCTTCGCCAAGCGCAAAACAAGTTGATTGAAAAAAGAACGAAACAATCAAAAGAAAGCTTATCATTCAACACCTTATGATTTTAAAACGATGGAATTATAACAAAACAACCGAAGAAATTAAAATAAAAAAACTTGTTTAATAATATTATTTTTAGTTAATTAATAATTAAAAGGGAGTTTGAAATGTACATCACTAATACTCTGGCGCAAATTATGGGGCTATATCTATTTTTAGTAGGAGTGGCCATGCTTTTGAATCCTGAAAATTTCAAACTATTTATTAAAGATTTTCAGCAAAATAAAAGTTTGATTATCTATTCTAGTTTGATCTCCACTATTTTAGGGCTAATTGTCATAAGAATTCACAATGTCTGGATTCCAGGATGGCCAGTTCTTATAACACTTGTTGGATGGATTCTTCTCCTTAAAGGGCTCTACAGAATCTTTTTTCTACAGCGATTTGTATCGACTAGTAAGAAAATGCTAACTGCTGAGAGTTACAAATGGTTTTGTTGGATATCTATCATTTTAGGAGCTTATCTCTGCCTAATGGGTTTTGTTGGATGATCTGAAGAAGATCCATGCTGAGTAGAAGTGGATCTTCTTTCCCACTTTTTATCCCTTAATCACAAGACCTGGCTTTAATCTGGCCACAATCTTAGCAATCGAAGACTGCTCCACTGCGGCGACTACCTCACTTACATCTTTATAAGCATCCGGCATCTCTTCTGCTACCGTCTTATAGGAGGCTCCCTTTACCATCACACCAATCTTTTGCATATATTCCTCTAGATTTTTTCCTTTCCATGCCTTGGAAGATTGATGTCTACTTCGTACTCTACCAGCTCCATGGCAACAACTCGACCAAGTCAAGGCGTTTCCTAAACCAGCCAAAAGATAAGAGGCCCTTCCCATATCTCCTGGAACCAAAACAGGCTGGCCTGTTTCTTGAAAAAAGGAGACAAGTTCAGGATTTGCAGGACCAAACGCTCTGGTAGCCCCCTTCCTGTGTACGCAAAGAGTCCTTTTTCTCCCTTCGATTACATACTCTTCGAATTTAGCAATATTATGACAAACATCGTAGAGCTGCTCGATCTCTTCATGAGGAACTCCAAGTACTCCGTGGAATGCTGTGCGTACGGCATGAAGAATTTGTTGCCTGTTGTTGAAAGCATAATTTGCAGCTGTAGCCATCGCCGCTAAATATCTCTTTCCTTCTTCACTTCGAATAGGGGCACAAACTAGCTGCTTATCAGGTAAGTTTTCTGCAAATCCTTTATTCAAAAAGAGCTGCAAAAAATCTTGGCAAACCTGATGACCAAACCCCCTTGAGCCAGAATGAATCAATATATATGTAGATCCTTTTCTTACATTCCATGAAGCTGCAATAGAATCCTCTTGAATTTGGTCTATTTCTCCAATTTCAACAAAATGGTTCCCAGAACCTATGGAACCTAGTTGATTTGCACCTCGCATTTTGGCATCCTGACTAATATCATCAAGATTTGCCCCTTCCACACATCCATGACTTTCTGTGTGAGCAATATCTTTTTCGAATCCATTTCCCTTTTCTATAGACCAGCGCGCTCCTTTCTTAGCAATTTGAGAATATTCCTGGTCTGTCAATCCCTGATTTTCTTTTTTACCTCTGCCAATACCAGAAGGAATACATCTAGAAAGTTCATGGAGTAACTTTTTTCTCTTCTCTTCACTGAGAGAAGAAAAGGGTTCATCCCAAATGGCAAATCGCACGCCGCAATTGATATCATAACCTACACCTCCAGGACTGATGACTCCCTCTTCACTATCCATAGCAGCAACTCCCCCTATAGGGAAGCCATAACCCCAATGAATATCAGGCATGGCAATACTAAACCCTACAATACCTGGCAGCTGAGCAACATTCTTGACTTGCTCTAGAGATTTTTCCAGCTCCTGCTCTTGCAGTAATTTTTCTGTAGCAATGATAAGGCCTGGGACTTGCATCTTACCCTCTTTAGGAATCTGGTAAATAGCATCTTGGATTTTTTGCAATTTATACATCTATAATCAACTCCCATATCATATGATCTTCCTCTTGTGACAAATCGCCGTGGTGACTTACAGCTTTGAAAGGTGTTCCCATTTCAATATCTGCTTTAGTAATCACCTCATTCAATCGAAAAATAGCTTCGTCAATAGAACAATTGTCTTGTGAGGCCTGCATAAACTCCAGTATAGGGGGAAAAAAGGAAGCAAGAGCAAGCTGCGCGTGAAAATGCAAATCTCTTAAGCTGTATCCCCGTATATAAAAGGCTAAATCGGCTGTATGTGGAAATTCTTCATATGGTAAAAGGCTTTTTTTCTCCCATAATTTTTTATATTCCGAGTTCCCAAGAGATTGAAATAGGCAGAAAGAAGGAGTACAAAAGGGTATCGGACAGAAACTGGAAATCCATTTCTCCTTCTCCCGGGGATTTCTGCCGATAGTTATGTGGGGGAAAAAAGGGCGCTTCTCATTTTTTCTATCCACTTCTTCTTTATCTAAAATGGATTCGATATGTTGTCTAAATTGTTCGAATCTACTGGCTTGAGAGAGCCAATCTACTTCCCAAGCTACGACATGAGGCCTCTTCTCAGGCAAAAAGAGTATATCAGTGCATATGCCAGCAAAACCAATAGAAGGAACTACGATTTGATCTAAGAGAGCTTTTATCCTATTTTCCTCTTGATTGCCTAAGAAAGAAAGGGTTATATGCCTATTTTTTTCTAAGATCATTTTCTCTCCTTCCCAATTCAAAGGAGAAGAAGCTTCCACGCTAAGAGCTAGGAATAATTTTTTCTCTTTCATATATTGTCAGTGTAGTTTTTTTGATAGATCGAAACAACGAAGGAAAAAAATGAATATTTGGAAATCCCCTATTTCACTAGAAGATATTAACCGACGCTGTGTAGGGTCAATGTCTGAACATCTTGGAATTGTTTTCATAGAACTTGGAGAAGATTATCTCCGGGCAAAAATGCCTGTTGTAGAGATAGTCAAGCAACCAATGGGCATTATGCATGGGGGAGCTTCTTGCGCTCTTGCAGAAACAGTTGGTAGCGCTGCAGCCAACTTCTGTGTTGACCAGGATAAAAACCGCTGCGTGGGATTAGAGATCAACGTTAATCATATTAAAGCAAAACAGTCAGGGACAGTAATTGCGACAGCTACTCCCTTTCATTTAGGGAAAATGACTCATGTGTGGGAAATCATCATTGAAGATGAAGAAAAGAATCTCGTATCAGTTAGCAGACTGACAATGGCTGTAATCGAGAAAAAATAACTTATTCTTTTTCCATCTCTACAATCATTTGAGGAATAGCAATTTTTGCCTCATATTTCTCACAAATTGTGAGAATTTGAAGGAAGATATCTTGTTGGGCTTTTCTGTAAGCGCGGAACCCTGTCGATTTGGTAAAGGCATAGATCTCAATATCAAGAGAGTGATCTCCAAAAGTAACTAAATCTACTGTGACAAGTTTGGAACTATCAATTTCTTCATGATTGGCAAGCATCTGCTCGATATCTTCTATGATTTGAGGGATTTTTGTTGCATCTTTATATTTGATAGAGAATCGGTCTTTCACTCTTCTATTGCTCATCCTTGTAAGATTTTCAATAGCAATAGTAGAAAAGGTGGAGTTGGGAATAAAAAGAGGCCTTCTTTCATAGGTACGTAGTCTTGTAAGACGCCAGCCAATATTTTCCACTATCCCTTCGTATGGTTTTTCAATACATTTAATCTCATCTCCAATCTTGAAGGGGCGATCCAGGAATAACATCAAACCGCCAAAGAAGTTGGCTAACAGATCTTTGGCAGCAAAACCGATAGCAATACCACCGATTCCTCCAAAAGCTAAAACACCGGATACAGGGATTCCCATTGTTTGCAGAAGGATCAATATACCAGTAAGCAGCACTGATGCGCGTAAAATTTGGGTAATAGCGCGTAGACTTGTCTCATCCCATTTCGACCTTTTGGTTGAATCCAGGATATTAATTTCTATTTGGTGAATAAATCTGACTAAAAACCAGATAAGTAAAATACCTATCCCCACAGTCCGAATAGGTAATACCCAATTGACCAAATAGTCATTTTGTGTGTAAGAAGCTGAGACTTGTATGGCAAGAGTAATACCCGCAAGCCAAATGATGCATTGCAGCGGGACATGCAAGGCTTCAATAGCAGCATCGTCCCAGACTTGCGCAGTTTTTTTAAGCCGAGGCAGCAACTTTTTGTATATCTTCTTTTCTACAAAGGCTATGACCATTGTTATGAAAACAATAAAAAACGCCTGTATCGCCCAAAAAAAGTCAGATAAAATTTCCTTCATCAAAAGCACTATACTCGATTCATTTGCTCATAATCAAGTTCAGTTTTTTTTAGAAAATTTTAGGTAATATCTTATGAGGGACTAACTCGCAATGCTTATCCCAATATACACCATATTTTTCGGAACATCTTTTATCATCTCTAAAGGCTCTGTCAAATAGAAGTATTGTTAAAAAGATAACATAGAAATAGGGTAGAAAATGAGTAAACATAGCAGGAAGGGTCCAAAAAAAGGCTCCCATGATTTCAGGCACGTAATGAAAATGCCTTGCCATACCCCACCATCCAGAGGCCAGTAAAATAGATTCTTTTGTCTCTCCTTCTGATGTGACATAGGTGGCTTTAGTAATGAGAGGTTTTTTCCCCCAAACACTACATTCACCGTTTGTCTTTCTAACCACTTGTCTTTGTCTATCTGCAAAATAGTTAACCATAATAGATAGGGCTCCTACAATCGCAATAGCGAGTGCAAAAGAGGTTCCTAAATTATGAGGATGATGCACTAAAAAAAGAGTAGGAGAAGTATATACAGCAGGCACCCATACAAGACATCCCCAACAGATGTAAAAACCTGCTCTATCATGCATAATATCAAGCGAACGTAGATAACCACCTTCCCATACAAAAAATTTGCCTACATAAAGAAATTGAAGAAAGAGGGCAACTACCATCCCATCAGTAAGACCATAGAGTTGATTTTGTTTAGCTGCATAAGAGATCAATAAGATAGGCCAGCTCATCATTCCGATTCTGCAGTTGGTAAATTGCTTAATGTCCCATCCCATAACTCTTGGATAGAGCTCTGTTCCCCAATAATAATCAAAAATAAAGTTTCCAGTATGACCACAATCTGAACTTGAGGGGAAAAATCTGCCTTTGAAATATAGGAAAAGACAAAAGAACAAGCTAAAGATATTCAAAGCTCCTAAGATTTCACCTAAGTGATCATACAGTATTGTCAGGGAAAAAAATCCTAGATAAGAGAGAAAAAGAAAAGAAGTTACAGTAATTATGAAGCAGAGAACGCCGTTGTCTTTATAGATAGGAACATTTCCTTTCGGAGTGATAGGACCTGTAATTTTTTTCCCAGGGACTCCTCTCATGAGAACCAATTGAAACGCCATAAAAGAAAATATGATCTTCCAAGCAGTAGATGAACCAAAAAAAATGGGAGCCCATATCATATAACAAGTAGTAAAAAATCCTTTCTCAATGAACATTCTTCCCAGTGCTGCAATGGAACCTTGCAACTCTGTCATTGTATACCACATCAAAATAGCTGAAATGGGACATGCAAGAATTAGAAAGAGAGGGCCAAGTGTTCTTTTAGTTGGCTCGAAGTGTGAAATCATTTTTCTTTTCTCCTGTAATTTAACTTTATTTTTTAACTAGCTTGGGAATTTTTGGAAATCTGAAAATTGCGAAAGGAACTTCTTGCTTAAAACCTATCTTTACCCTATCTTTTCCAAACTTTTACAATTGAACCGAACGGCCCATAAGGTCTGTCTAACCAAGTAGGTTTTCCATGAAGATGGTTTTATTTTCTATTTTTTCATTCATTTCACTTTTTGCAACAACACCCTCTATTGGAGTGAGAACATTACATTTCTATGACATTGATCGATATAGACCAGTTACCGTTGAGCTTTGGTATCCAACAGAAGATCAATCCAAACCAGATGAACAACAATGGCATCTCATCTGGGAATACCATGATGAGATCCGAAACGCCTCGTTACAAAATAGTGCTTCTTCTTTTCCGCTTATTGTTTTTTCTCATGGTAACCAAGGTGACAGACGTGATCGGAGCTGGCTTGCAGCAAAACTAGTGAAAAATGGATTCATTGTCGCCTCTGTGGATCATTATTATAATACTTGGGATAACAACTCTCCTACTTTTCACTTACAACCTTGGGATAGACCTCTTGATATTTCCTTTGCTCTAACGGAGTTACTGAAAGATAAACATATTAGTGAAGCCATTGATCAAGACAGAATCGGGTTTTCTGGTTTTTCTTTGGGTGGAACGACAGGGCTTTGGCTTGCGGGTGGGCTAATCAGAGATCCTGCTAAGCCAACAGAAGAAAAAAATCAACTACCCAAAGATTTCAAAGAGCAACTGGTCGATATGATTGACATTCCGAAAGTTCGAAGTTCTTATTCTGACTCCCGATTTAAAGCTTTTTTCCTCATGTCTCCAGCTGCGTGGGAATTCTCATATGATAGCCTGCAAAAGATATCTTCTCCCTTTCATGTTGCTTCTAACATTCATGATTCCTTAGTTACTTTTGAAGAAAATGCAGGGGTTTTACAAGAGAATATCTCAAATGCTGAACTCACTCTCTTAGAGGGAAAAGAGGGACATTTTGTCTATCTTAATAGAGTAACAGAATATGGAGCGAGTCTACTTCCTCCATGTTTATATGAAGATGATTCTTCTGTAGACAGAGAGAAAGTTCATGAAATGATTGGTGAAAAGGTGGTAAACTTTTTTCAAAGGTCCTTAGAAAAATGATAATTTCTAATTTTTTGCATCTTTTTATTTGCAAAAATACTTTTTCTAATACATAGAAAAATTAAGATGCATATTTCTAAACTAATAAATTATCTCTGGGCAGCTATATTATATTGTGGTTTGCCCGTAGTTTCCTTATATCATGCGGTTCAACAAAATTCTTTTTTGAGTTTCTCGCGGAAAGAGGCTAGCGGTATAGAAAAGTATGCCGATACTCTTCTTATGCCTGTCCATTATATTATCGCAGGTCAAACCATCAGCAAAAACCCTTATAATGAAGGCTATCAATCCCAATATCGTTTTGATTATCACGCTAATTTAACAAGGAATACTTTTCTAAGTACTTTAGGTTTCTCTCCAAGTCTTGCTGCAGGCTATCTTTTGAAGGGTTTAGCCTTTTACCTTAATGAAGAACTGCAAAAGGAATATGACAAAATAGATCATTTTTTTGCTTCCACAACCACCCATTCCAATATTCAACAGTTTATTCGTGAAGGAATCTCTTTCAGGGAATGGGATGAAATGGAAGAGTTTTCTTCTTTGGGACTGGCTAAAAGTGAAGTGAATACCACATTAATGAAAAAAGATTTGGAGCTCTTTAAAGAGATCGTAGAAATTTTTAAAAAGAATGATATTCTATTTTGGCTGGATTGCGGATCTTGCTTGGGAGCTTACCGATATGGAGGAATCATCCCCTGGGATGATGACCTTGACATGGCCGTTCTATTACCCGATTTTGATAATATTCAACACGCTTTGCAAACATTAGATAAAAAGAAATATCAAGTCCAAGATTGGTCATCCAGACTCTATCCTAAGAGTTATATAAGAGTTTACCACAAAGAGACTAACAACCATATTGATATCTATCATTTCAGAATTGATTCAAATAAGGCAGAACTTCAATATCTCTTAGCGAACGAAGATTCTGACTTTATGCCTGAATTTTGGAAAATCCGCGAAAGAAGGTTCAAGGTAAAAACACCTATTTCTACTGTTTTTCCTTTGAAAAAGATGCAGTTCGAAGGAATAGAAGTCTCTGTCCCCAAAGATATCGAGGGATATTTACAAGCTAGGTATGGAGAAGATCTACGTCCTGCTAAACTCTACAATGCTACAACAGATAGTTATGAGAAAGATCTGAGTCATCCTTATTGGCAAAAAGCCCACGTTCATTGAGGATTATTCTTCTCAATTCTTTTTTCTTCTGTCTGGAGAATTTCTTCCTTTAATTGAGTGAAGTGTGCAATTAATAGACCAAAATCACTTTTTCTGATGGCTATAATATCTGAGGGTTTAGAAGCGCGAATGGTAGCCGTTCTTCTCTCATGAGAAAGAAGAGCTATCTCTCCAAAAAACTCCCCAGATCCAAGAGTTGCAACCTTTTTTTCTTCTCCATCTTTCTCTTTGATCACCTCTACTTCCCCTTCTACAATGATATAAAGATAATCTCCCACATCACCCTGGTGAAAGATTACCTCTCCTGTCTCGAAATGAAGGGATGCGATGCCGGCTGATGGTGAGAGTTTTAACTGAACCGTTTCTATTGGAATAATTGTATCAAGAAACCAAGAGAAGGCCACTTTGATTTTTCTATCGAACCCTGGTAGTTTCACCCAATAAATGAAACGCCATAAACACCAAGCAAAAAATCCTGAAATTTTTATTTTACCAAAAAATTCAGCAACTGCGCTGTAGTGACCTAAGGCACCCAACATTCCCAATGCCTTGAAACGGAAGGCCTTTTTCTCTTTGTTTTGTAAAACTGCAGCAATATTATATCCCAGAACCTTCGCTTGTCTGATAGCAAATTGTGCTGTAGGAGGACAGATAGCTCCTTCTGTGTTCAGATCAGGAATCGCTGCGCAATCGCCAATAGCCCAGATATTTTCTTTTCCTTCTACTAACAAGGAGGCATCCGTCTTTATTTTTCCCTTTTCTTTCGGAAGATCCATCATTTCAACAATGGGATTTGGAGAGGAGGGAACAGTAGAAATAACAGTTTTGGAAGGTATTTTTTCTTCATTATCCAAAACAGCCCCTATGGGAGTTGCTGTCTTTATTCTTTGATTGAAAAGAATTTCAACTCCTCGCTTCTGTAATATTTTTTGTGCATATTTTCCTAAAGATGGACTCAGCTCTCGGTCCATTAACCGATCTTTACTATGAATTAAAATCACACGAATTTCTTCAGGCTTTATACTGGGGAATTGCTTCTGATATCTACGCACAAAGTCATTGATTTCCGCTACTACTTCCGTTCCAGAGAAACCTCCACCCGCAACTACATAGGTGAGCAACATTTTTCTTAGCTCTTGGTCCGGCTCTATGGCAGCGGCACTTAATGTTTCAATCACATGATTTCGGATACGGATAGTATCTGAAAGATTCTTAAAAGGAAGAGCATGTTCATGCAACCCCGTCGCCTGGCGGAAATCTGTTACATTCCCAAGAGCTATAACTAAATGGTTAAAAGGAATTTCTAATGTCTTATGGGAAAATTGAGGAGATAAAATAACCTTCTGCTTTGCAAAGTCAACAGAGTCGATTTCTCGGATGTAAAGAGTCACTCCTTTCAACAGCCTACGCAAAGGACTTACTGTATCCAATATACCTAAAGATCCTCCGACTACTTCTGCTAGCATAGGTTGGAAAACCAGATAGTTTTCCTTATTGATGAGAATAACCTCATCGTCTGAATCCCTTTTGAGGTGCTTCTTTAGGTGGAAAGCTGTGTAGACACCTGAGAAGCCTCCGCCCAAGATAACAATTTTTTTACCCATTCTTCTCTTAAACCCCTTCGTAACTCTTTTTGTATTACAAAAACTTTTTTTTATGAATAAAAAGAGTAAAAATGAGAAATTATTATTTTTCTTGAACTATCCTACTGTTCTATGAAAAACTCTATCCCAAAAAAACAGTAGTGATGAGACTTTCTTCCCTTGGCACCATTCTTTTAGCCCTTATAGCAGGCATGCTTTTGGGATATTTAAATATTCATTTTTTTACCCAGCTAGCAGATATTTTTGCACAGCTTTTCAGCAAGCTATTACGATTAATAGCAGCTCCTCTTTTATTTTTTTCCGTTCTTTCCTCTTTCCTTTCTATGAAAGGAGTCCAAGAATTTCGACTTATTGGTCGTAAATTATTTTTTTACACCCTTCTAACCACTCTGCTTGCTGCAAGCTTTGCTTCTATTTTATATTCTTGGTTTTTTTCTTCCCCTCCTACAACGGAAGTTTTTGTCAGAGAGTCTCAATCTTCCGGTTTTTTCAGCCATTTATTTGATAGCATTCCTGAAAATTTCTTTACTCCTTTTATAGAAGGGAATGTATTCGCTATTGCTTTACTGGCTTTGGGACTTGGCTTTTCCTCTCTTTTCCTCAATGAAGCAACTAGGAAAACTCTACAAACGGGCTGCTCTGCTCTGCTTCATTGGCTCATATGCTTTACTAAAGGTATATTGCTTTTACTCCCTATCGCTATGTGGGCTTTTTCTTATCTTCTGATCAATAAATGGGGAGAGGTAGAGATACCCTCTACTTTATTTTTGTATATAGGCACGATCTTCGCAGCGAATCTTTTCCAAGGAACTGTAGTTTTACCTCTTCTATTGAAATGGAAAAAACGCTCCCCTTGGTCTACTTTCACCTATAGTCTTCCAGCTTTGGCGACAGCTTTTTTTACCAAATCCTCTAATGCAACGCTGCCTCTTTCTTTAGAGTGCGCTCAAAAAAAATTGGGAATCCGGGAAAAAACTGCAAATTTTTCTCTCCCCCTTTGCTCAGTTATCAATATGAATGGATGTGCTGCATTTATTTTGATCACCCTTTTCTATGTAACCGGTGTCTATGGAATCACCTTCACTTTCTGGGAAAAGATCATATGGGTAGTAATCGCCTCATTTGCTGCCATAGGAAATGCAGGTGTCCCTATGGGATGTTATTTTCTTTCATCCGCTTTGATCCTCTCTTACGGACTTCCAACAGAAATAATGGGACTTATTCTTCCTTTCTACCTGATCTTGGATATGTTTGAGACCAGTTTGAATGTCTGGTCAGATATTTGCATCACTTGCGCTGTAGAAAAAGATTTAACAAAAGATAGGAAGCAAGAAGCTCCCGCTTAATTTTCCTCAGACTTGGGCTCTTTTCGCCCTTCTTTGATTTGGGAACGTTTCTTTTTTTCTTTGAGCATCTTCTCTTTCTGTTTTCGGCTTCTTCTTTTTTTCTGTCTGCGAATTTTTTCTGCTTCCTGTTGCTTTCTACTCTTCTCTTGAGAAATAGAGGCCATCACTTTTTCACATAACTCTTTTCTTGCATAATAGCGGTTCATTTCTCTTGATCTTCCTTTTTGGCATTTGGTCTCGATGCCAGAAGGTATATGTTTCAAATAAACACAAGTGGAGCTTTTATTTATCTTCTGTCCTCCCGAGCCAGATCCTAAAATGAATTTCTCCTCCAAATCTTCCTCAAAAATTTCTAGCTCTTCCATTTTTTGTCGCAGCCTATCCCATGTCTCTTTCTTTATAGCCATAAAAAACTCTCTCAATTAGAGTGAATATATGTGGTTTGCTTACTTATTTGCTATCCTATCCCCCCTGAATCAGAGTATCGCTGAGATGGAAACGATACTGAAAGATCCTAGGACTTCTGAAAAGTTAAGGGAAGGGGCTCCCATCATACAAATATTAAAAAAACAAAAAGGATATCTTCTTGTCACTAAAGACCAACAGATGTATGTGAAAATACAATATAAAAATGGCAGTAAAATCGGACCCACATCATTTGATCTGATTTTCCAAGATCCTATCACTGTGGGAAATTATGAAAATGAACCTCTTTTTGATTGATCACAGTTCGGCATGGTTCCACTGGTAAATTACCCTCTCTTTTCTGTGATACCCTAAAACACAAATCGAAGCATTGGTAAGTAAGAAAAAACTCCCTTTTTTTGCTCCTAGTCCAATCCAGCAAGCCCCCAGCACTCGTAAAAAATGTCCATGAGAAAAAACAGCGGTGTTTCCTTTTTCTAAGTTAAGGCCAGCTATCCAACTATTAGCTCTATCTTCTACCTCTTTTATGCTTTCACCGCCTTTGGCTCCGTGAGTAAATATATTCCAATCTGGATCCTCTTTTTTTATCTCTTTAGAGGTTATCCCCTCATACTCTCCATAATTCCATTCAACTATTGTAGGATCCAAAATGGGATTTTCAAAACCTGCAAGTTTTGCTGTTTCTTTGGCTCGTTTCATGGGAGAACTGATAGCCTGTTTGATCTCAACTTTCTCTAATCTCTTTTTCAAATAGTGCGCTTGTTTTTTTCCCTCTTCAGTAAGAGGCAAATCTGTATAACTGGTATGTTGTCCTGTAACATTCCACTCAGTTTGACCATGTCGTATAAGATATAGTTTTCCTTGCATATCCGTACGAATACTTTGGATAAGTTTCACTGTCAAGGTCAAAAAAAGAGTAGGAAAAATTTCTAAGAAATCAATAATAAGGATATGCGTACCTTTCTTATTGTACTTTTACCTATTTTTCTATTCTCGCAACAGCCTCAAAAAGAAGAAGACCTATTTAGGAGAGAAAAAGAGGTTATTTCTCCTTCATTAGAGTTTCTTTATTGGTCATTAGAAGAGAGTGATCTGGACTTTGCGGTAAAAATGAATCGTGCAGCCTGGGGAGCCTCTCCTACCCATGCAACGGGAGCATTAGAAGAAGCTGAAACAGGTTTTCGACCAGGTTTTCGTGCAGCACTCTCTTATTTTCGTGCAACAAGGTATTGGGAAATAAAAACCGCATACACTTTTTACTATCACAACAAGAGAAAGATAGAAAATAAACCGGATGCTTCCGATCTTTTTTTAGTAAGCAGCTGGCCTACCAATCTCCTTTCTCCTATTGACCATGCTGAATCTACCCTACGATTCCATTACCATTTAGCTGACTTTTTAGTAGCTAGAGTCTTCATACCTAACCCTCATTTAAGATTGCGATTGGCAGGAGGTCTTACTGGAGCTCTATTCTCCCAAAGATGGCAAACAAACTATTTTGACACTAATAATTCTACCGATGTGAAGAATCGCTGGAGATTCATTGGTGCTGGTATGCGAATGGGAGTTGTAATGGATTGGTTTTGGACAAGCGATATCTATTTATTAGGAGGTTTCTCTCTTGCCTCTCTTTTAGGTAGGTACCACAACCTCTCAAAAATAGAAACTACAGCAAATCCAGGAGGTTTGAACAATCCGGATGTTCCCTTCCAAGATATCAACAAGAAGGATCTTAGATTAGCCAATCAGATTCAATTTTTTCTGGGACCCTCTTGGGAAAAGAGCTGGACTTCCCTCAGAGCAGAGGTCTTTGCCGGTTATGAGTTGAACAGTTGGTGGAATCTCCAAGAAATCTACCGATCTTTAGCAGGTTCAGCAGATCAAGCCAAACAAATCTTTACCAATACCTCTATGCTTTCTCTTCACGGGCTTTCCGCTAGAATCACGCTCGACTTTTGAAAAGATATGATAAAACTCTTTCATCATCAACAGGCTGGAAATTCTCGTAAAATTGTCCTATGGCGTAAAATTGAGAAGAGATATGCAAAGCTATAACTTGTGAAACGACAGCTTTAAGTAAATCTATTCCCTCTTGAGATGCTACAGGTGCTATCGGTATAACCTCTCTTACTCCTAGGTTTTTACAGGCTTGGATAGCTGCAAGCATAGTATATCCTGTAGCAAGCCCATCATCTACTAACAAAATGGTAGCATCTTTCCAACTGGCCTTTTGGGTAAAAGATGAGTATCTACTATTTCTATCTTTATTCAGATTGTTTCCCCTCGCAACTTCTCTTTCAATATAGTTACTTGGGATTCTCATAAGCCGAATATATTCTTCATTAAGCTCAACGACTCCCTCACTGACTCCGCCAATAGCAAGCTCTGGATGCAAGGGAGAGGCTATTTTCGCAACAGAGAGAAAATCGAGTGGAAGATCTAATTCTTGGGATAGAAAAAAAGCTACCTCCAAACCACCTCGTACTAATCCTACTACAAGGATATTCTCTTTGTGAGTGAATGCTCCAAGCTCTTTTGCGAGTTTCTCTGCTGCATCTTTTCGATCTTTAAACACTCTTTGTTTCCAGCGTAGAGAATCGAATTTTGGTATTTTCCTCTCTTCTTCTGACAAGAGAGGTAGTTAATCCTATGAAGAGGAACAATAGTAATTTTGGAAATTGAAATTCTATCGGATAAAAATCGGTACATCCTATCAAGCAGAAGACCAGGATCATAGAAAATAGTACTCCCTCGGAGGGTTTTTCTCTAACCTGCCATGCCTCTTTCAAAGATAACAGTAGAAAGGATAGAAAAATGAGAGTTGATATGAGACCTGTCTCTGCTGCCAGAAGAAGTAAACTATCATGTACCACAACCACTCCATGGTCTGATGTAAGATCATTGAATTCTGGATGCGTGGTAAATTGCTTATATCCCACTCCCGTAATAGGATGCTCTCGAATCATCGTTAATGCATGCTTCCTTTGATTGATGCGAATGGTATCTGATGTTTTTACAAATTCATTATAACTGACAACTCCTCCACGTTGATAAATTTGATCTTGCAAGAGGAAAAGAGAGAGAGTTAAAGAGAGCAGATAGAATAAAAGGATCGATTTCTTAGGCTTTGTTCTTATAAAAAAGAGGGTGGAGGTGATGAGAAGGGTAAAAAGAGCTGATCTAGAAAAAGTAACAAACAGAGCAAAAATTAAAAGAGGTAATAAAAAGTAATAGAGAATCTTTTGTCTACCCTCTTGCCATAAAGCCAGGGTTGAAAGAATAGAAAGGACCAAAAAACCTCCTAAGGGATTACAATCACAAAAAGTTCCTATAGCTCGATTCAATTGATAATGAGGAGTAAAAATCCCAAGCCACTTATCCACTATCCATCGTGTCCCATCCTCAGAGGGTATGATACCCGTTAACTCAAAACTCCTGAGTTCTCCCAACCAATTTAGGCCTATAGGTGCTTGATGAAAATATTGAGCAATGGCAAGTATAGCCTCTATAGCTCCGACAATCATGAGAGATCTATGAATGAGAGTAATCCATGAGGCTCCACTCTCTTTCACGATAAAAAAGAGAAAAAAAGAGGTCAAAATGGGTAATAACTTCGTGTACACAGTCGGATAAGAAGAGTAAGGAGAAAAAAAGATGGATACGAGAAAAAAGAATAGAAGAGCCCATAAGAAAAGGGATCTTTTCTCGAAAAGTGCTTTTTTTAGAGGAATCCGGTAAGCATACAAAGCCGTAAGAAATATAATGCCAACCAAGATATCCGACAAATAGAAGGAAATACGGTGACTAAACCAATTAGGAATTATCAAAGCAGGAGGGATGATCTTTTTGGATATTCGTTTAAAGATATGAATATTTGCATGTTCAAAGGCTAAAAAAAAGGGAAGTAAAAAAAATAGAAAGCCTACGAAATTTTTCCAGACGGCTCTCGATAAAAAAAGGGATAAGACTTTTCTCTTTTCTACATACTGAGAAATTTCATTCATACTAAAAATATGGAAGATATTCTTATTGTTGAAAATGAAATTCTTTTGCTATCTGGATATCTACAAATCATACCATTTTTTCAATGGATTCGATATCTTTATGCAGAAGGTCAAAGTGGCTTTTGTTAGGATCCTTGATGAAAGTCTTATAATCTTCTTCTATCTTTTTTTCTTGCGCCCTTTTTTTCCCATCATTGCAAACCACTTTGGCTGTTTGATTCATCACTGTAAGAGCCTCATCCATAACTTTTTTAAACTGTTCTTTTTGAGCTGGTATAGAACTTTTGTCATAGTCTTCTAAGGCTTTTCTGAAAAGTTCTGCACCTCTTTTGAATTCACTATGATATTTTTGCCTATTTTCCGGTGTAATCGGGCCAATATCTGACATATTCATCTTCTCCTTTTCATTTCTTACTATATCATTTGTAAAAAAAAGGCTAGGGGCTTACTTTGTTGAATTATATATGAAACAATATATTCTTTTTTTCACTATTCCCCTCTTTCTATTAGGCCAATCTCCTGAAGAGTCTCCTCCACCTCCTGAAGTTATTGAAAAAGAGTTGGCGGAAGCACAAAGTAGATTTGAAGAAGCAAAACGTATGTTCAACCCATGGTATGCAGGCCCTCTTTTAACAGGCTCAGCCACTACGCTTGATCCCGGTAAATATAACCAGCAACCCTACCTATTTGTGAATGATTTTTACGGTATTTACGACAGAAATGAAAAGTTGCGTTCACAACCTGATGAAGTGCAACTTAATCCCGTCTACCTAGCACAAACAGGTATTGTAAAAGGAGTCGATCTTGCACTCACTCTCCAAGGATTTTATTCGAGAAGAGAGGGAGAAGGTGGAGGAGGTCATCGCCGCCACCAATCCCACCGTCGAGGGCGAGGCCACGGCGCTCTTCCTCGCGAGGCTCCTGCGCGCGCGGGGCCTCGCGGTGACGCGGCCCGCGACGGGGCTGCCCGTCGGGGGCGATCTCGA
>CAYPKB010000004.1:16917-17324 GCA_964411185.1 uncultured bacterium | reverse complement strand
GAACTCCCTTTCGGAGCAAACAAGATGACGAATGTCGGCTCCAATCGTCTTATCTCCTTTTTTCAGCTTGCCCTCTTTTTCTCGTTCTAGGAGAACTTCAGCTTTTTTTTCCAAATGTCTCATTATGAGTCGTACGGTTCCCTCATTCTCCCTATGCGTTGCAAGCTTCATAGCAGAAAAATAGATACCGGCTGGAATTCGAAACCACCTTTTATCAGTCAGAAAGGCTTCTATTATTGTTTCTTGATGCTTATAGGTTGCAACCAAAAGCAATAAGGAAAAATAGGAGATAGGGATATCTTTCCACCTATTGCTGCTATTGATTTCCAAAAATTCATCTAATTTATCATTGGAAGATAATTTCAAAAGGTATTTGCACAGATTTCTTTTTTTCAGCGCCCTCCATT
>CAYPKB010000004.1:14042-16907 GCA_964411185.1 uncultured bacterium | reverse complement strand
AGTAGAGTGATTTCTTCCTTTTCTTCGTATGAAGCTATGATTTTTGCAATGGCTTTATCTACTGTTTGGCGAGGGATATCATCACTAAGGTTATTTTGTAAAAGAGTCATAGCTGTTTTGATGAGGCCGCTATCTAGAGCTGATTCGAATTCCGTCTCTAAAGTATCTCTATGGATAGCGTGCCATTTATCTATTTTCATCAAAGTAGTAAGAAGTCGTATCTTTCCGTCTTGTATTGCTTTGACAACTGCATGAGTGAAGTTTTGTAAGGAGAGGTTATCTGTGTCGATTTCTTTAAAACTTTGTAAAAAAAGGAAATTTTCCTTTTTACAGGCAATGTGAAAAGCTTCTGCAATATTTTCTTTTGTAATGGAAGGTCTATTCGAAAGAAAAGAAAGAGCTTGGCTACAATCATGTTCTGCAGCTGTGGAGAGTAGATCACCCATCTTCACATTTTGCGCAAAGGATTGTAACTGTTGAGAGGCGGTAGGGAGAAGAGTGGATGCTCTTCTGGAAAAAGAAGAGCTAAAGGGGGAGTTTTCGGAACGAGAAAGGGTAGAGTTGCTATCCTTTCTAGTATAACGTACAGAACCCCTTCTACTTCTAGGTTTACAAGCTTTTCTTTCTCGTACCAGACTCTTTCTCTTATGTTTGATAGCACTTTTTCCGAATAAAATGTGGTCCATCGTGCGGGAGTAAGCTGTTACATATCCTTCTTTTTTTATGGTAGCTTTTACTCCTTTTGGTAATTGTAAGGTAAGTGGGATAATGGTCCGAAAGAAAATAAGTTCACATTTCTCATCTTCTGACAAAAGAGTCTCTTTATGGAAAATGGCTTTAGTGAGAGAGAAAAGGGGACTGGTAGTAAATTCCTGATAAAAAGCTTTGGCTGCTTTGAAGTAGAGAGCCTCTGTGGTTTTTTCCACTGATTCATCGAAAGATAATTGAGCCCTACGGGGATTTTTTTTCAGGTCCTGGAAGAGGGGGGCGTAAGTTTGCTTTGGGGTGATTGGGGCAGATGTACTCATAATTTCCTTCTCCTAATTTGTGAAACGGGAATATTTTACGGAAGGTTTCTCTTTTAGGAGAATGCTTTTCTTTTTCGGCAAAAAATGGCTCCACTGTAAACATTTGCAGCAAATACCAGAGAAAGAGATTTTCAAAGGAGGAGATTCTTTGTATAATCGTAAATCTGACATGCATTACAGAATTCAATATATTGACAGAGTGACAGGAAAAAGAGAGGAAGAGAAGGTCTATGGGGATTGGGCCCTTCGTCTTTTATATGAGAAAAAGGGAGGAGCACTTCTTCTTCCTTTTATAGCCTCTTTCTCCTTTTTTTCTAAAATGTACGGCTTTTTGCAGAGAAGAAGGAGCAGTAGAAAAAAAATTCTTCCCTTTATTCGCAAATTTCAAGTTCCTATGGAGGAATATGAAAAAAAGGCTGAAGAATTTCTCTCTTTCGATGATTTTTTTACCCGAAAATTGAAGAGAGGAAGTCGAAAATTCTCTCAAGATCCCAAAGAAGCGATCCTTTTTGCAGATGGAAGATACCTTTTTTTTGAAAAGGTGGAAGAGGTGTACCGTTTTTTTGTGAAAGGAAGAGAGTTTTCTTTATCTTCTCTACTGCAAGATGAGTCTCTTTCCGGTGAATATAGAGATGGATCAATGGTTATAGCAAGACTTGCTCCAATGGATTATCATAGATTTCATTTTCCTTTTGAGGTAGAAATCAAAAAAAGCTGGGAAATTCCAGGTCCTTTGTATTCCGTAAATCCTCTCGCTTTGAGAAAAAATTGGCACTATCTTTGTGAGAATAAAAGAGTGATCACTGAGATGGAAAATCCCCATTTTGGAAAGGTACTCTATATAGAGATAGGAGCCACTTATGTGGGCACTATACATCAGACCTATGATCCTGCCAAGTCAGGTAAAAAAGGAGAGGAAAAGGGATATTTCTCTTTTGGAGGCTCTTGTATTATTCTTCTCTTTCAAAAAGATAAGATTCTTTTTGATTCAGATCTGTTGGAAGGTGCAAGACAAAATATGGAGGTAAAAGCTCTTTTTGGACAGCCCATGGGAAAAGCTATCAAGTGAGCTCTTTACAGATGGGGCAATCTTTTATGCTATGTTTTTTGGCAGGGCAATATTTTCTAGCAAAATAGATGATTTGTAAGTGTCTTTTGATCCAACTAGATTTTGGAAAGAGCTTTTTTAAATCTTCCTCTACTTTTTTTACGCTGTTGCCGGTAGAAAGCCCCCACCTCCTAGCGCAACGATAAATGTGCGTATCTACCGGAAAAGCAGGAAGGGAAAAAGCTTGTGCCATAACGACCGATGCCGTTTTATGCCCCACACCTGGAAGCGACTCCAACTCTTCGAAACTCTTGGGGACCTTGCTTTTATACTCATCTACTAAGATTTGGGAGAGATGGTGAATAGCTTTTGCTTTTTGAGGGGAAAGGCCAATGGGTTTGATGATCTTGCGAATGGTTTCAACAGGGATTTTGGCCATTTCTGCAGGTGTGGAGGCCAAGGCAAATAGGGTGGGGGTGATCTCATTTACCTTGGCATCGGTTGATCTAGCAGATAGCAATACTGCAATCAATAGAGTAAAAGGATCTTTATGCCGGAGTGGGATGGGGGGATTGGGAAAGAGCTGATCGAGTATGTTTGCGATAAATAAGGCTTTTTCTTTTCGATTCATTTATTTACCAATACAAAAAGTGGAGAAAATCGAGCTTAGGAGCTCTTCTGTGATATTTCTGCCGATAATTTGATCTAACTCCTCTAAAGAGGCTCTCATGTCGGATGCAATGAATTCACAAGAGGTTTGAGATCGGACTCCTTCCAAAACTTTTTCTA
>CAYPKB010000004.1:0-14032 GCA_964411185.1 uncultured bacterium | reverse complement strand
GGATGATAGCCTGATCCAGATGTCTTTTATGCCGGGAAGAGGTGATCAAGAGCTCTTTTCCTTGCAGGTTTGATTGAAATACCTTTTCATAGATCGCTTTTTTCAATCTATCAATGTGCAAATTCTTTTTTGCTGAAATAGAGATATAAGGATAAGGGAAATGAGCAGGTGGATCTGCCAGGTCTATTTTGTTGAAAAGGAAGAGGGTTTTTTCCGGATCCAATGAAGAGAGAGAGGAAGGATCAAAAGATGTTGTGGTATCAAAAAGAGCTAAAACCAAATCTGCAGATTGAGCTGCCTCTTTTGCTTTGGTTATTCCTATCTTTTCTATCTTTTCTTCTGTTTCACGGATTCCTGCCGTATCGGTAATATGAAAAGAGAGATGGTCGATAGTCAAGTTTTCTTCCAACAAATCACGTGTTGTTCCCGCGATTTCTGTTACGATAGCTCTATTTTTCCCCAAAAAGGCGTTCATCAAAGAGGATTTTCCAACATTGGGAGCACCGATGAGGCACAAATGAATACCGGAGCTGATCTTCCTTCCATCATCAAAGGTGGCAGAAAGCTCTTTCATCTCCTCTTTTATAGTTTGGATTTGTTGGTAGAGAGTCTCCATAGGTTCGAAGGCCAGATCCTCTTCCGGAAAGTCGACCCATGCTTCTAAAATAGCAAATTTTTGCATTAATCTTTGTTGGAAGCTTTCTATCTGTTGGGAGAGCTTTCCCTCTAAATGGTGCGTAGAGGAGCGAAGCGCAAGATCATTTTGTGCCATGATTTTTGCCTCTACTGCCTCTGCTTGCGCAAGGTCAATTTTTTTATTAAGGTAGGATTTTAAGGTAAATTCACCCCCTTTTGCAGCCTCGGCTCCTGCTTCTAGCATTCTACGTAAAATTTTTTGTGGGATGAGATCTCCTCCGTGAGAGAAAATTTCAACGGTATCCTCACCTGTGTAGGTTTTAGGAGCTTTCATAGAGAGAATCATCACAGTATCAATGATCTCATTGTCACCATCTACGATTTTTCCATAGCGTACGGTGTGGGAGTCCATCTTAGATGGTTTGGGACGGCAGATCTGGTCGGCTATAGAAAAAGCTTGAGGGCCGCTTAGGCGAAGTGCAGCCATAGCTCCTATACCCGGGGGGGTGCAGATAGCTGCAATGGTCCGATCTTTGGGATGAGTAAAACGCATGGCAAGAGTATACCATGTTAGAGCATTTTGAGAGCCCCTGTAATTATTGTGGCCAAATCCTCTTCTTGCCTATGTTGCAGTAAAAATTTTTCTACCGCTTTTTTTGCATGAGATGCGCTATATCCCAAATTGATAAGAGCTGCAATAGCATCCGAGAGAAATTTGGATGGGGAGTGGTTCTCCTCTAGATGGGAGATTTTATCTTGTAGCTCTATGATCACTCTTTCTGCTGTTTTTTTTCCTATACCGGGAACTTTGGAAAGTAGTATGGGGTTTTTTTCTTTGATCGCTACCTGTATGAGGTCACTCTCAAAATGGCCCAACATAGAAAGGGCAATTTTGGGTCCAATACCTGATACTGTAATCAATAGTTCGAATAACTCTTTTTTTTCCTCAGTGAAAAAACCATAGAGCGTTTGTCCATCTTCCCGGATAATATGGGAGGTATAGAGGAAAAGATTTTCGCCTACCTCTGGAAGATGAGCAAATAGATTCAAAGGGATGTGGACCTTATAGCCCAATCCATGGCAAGCAATAAGAAGATATTGCGCTTTTTTTTGTAGTAACTTTCCTTCTATTGATCCAATCATCTATTTCTCCATTTTGATTTGTGCAAGTGACAAATAGCAAGCGAAAGAGCATCTGCAGCATCTTCTGGAGTGGGAAGCGCCTCCAATCGAAAGAGAAGCTGTATCATTTTTTGTACTTGGTATTTACTTGCCGATCCTGAACCTACTACCGCCAATTTTGCCTCTCTGGGAGCATATTCGAAAAGCTCGAGATGATATTTTGCGGCCAAAAGATAGACCACCCCCTTGGCCATACCAATTTTCATAGCACTTTGTACATTTTTCTGCACAAATTGACTCTCCACAGCAAGATGGGTAGGGTTATGGATTTGGATTAGCTTTTCCAAGCTTTCATATAAAATATGGTATCTTTGATGCAGAGGAAGATGGGGAGGGGGTCTTATAGCTCCAAAATCTATAAGTTCTACTTCCCTATTTTCTTGAATGAGACCATATCCCGTAATTTTTGTACCTGGATCGATCCCTAGAATGATTGGATTTCTCATCATAGTAAGATTACTAAGAGTTCCATTTAGATAAAAATCTTTTCGGAAAAGAAAGAGTGTTGTGCAAAAACCTGGGATAGGATCATCCTAAGTAGTATGGTAAAAAATCTTCTAGTGCGCATGCCCAACTGGCTTGGGGATTTTTTGATGGCAACCCCTATTCTTACTGATCTGAGAGAAGCTCTTCCCGACTCCAAAATCACAGTAATGGTAAAAAGGAATTTTGCCTCGCTTCTGTCTGCTGATTCTCGGATTGATGAGCTTTTTTTATTTGAAAAGCCTCACAGTTTTTTTGCACGAAGGGAAGAAGACCGCAATATCCGAAAAAAAATTGAACTGGGCCAATATGATGCAGGTCTGCTTCTTACCAACTCCTTTTCTTCCGCTTGGTGGTTTTATCAAGGGAAAATTCCTATGCGGATTGGGTATGCAGATCATTTTCGCAAAATTCTTTTAACCCATCCTATGGAAAAAGAGGATCTTCACCAATATAGACAATATAAAAGGCTCTTAGCTCCTTTAGGGATAGAAGAGAGCACCACCCTCCCTTCCATTGTTCTTCCTCCAAAGGAGATCATAAAAGGGAAAAAATGGCTCAGCAGTTTGGGAGTGGAAGAAAAAGGGACTATTATAGGTATTGCTCCCAGCAGTGCCTACGGCCCTGCCAAATGTTGGCCCGAAGAAAATTTTAGAGCTCTGACCAAAAGATTATTGGAAGATGAAACTCTTTACCTACTCTTTTTTGGAACAGCCTCTGACTCTCCTCTCATAGAGCGGATTACCCATCAACTTGGAAATAGAGCGATCAACCTAGCAGGAAGAACCACACTTGTGGAGCTTTCTGCCATGATTTTTCTTTCTCATATTTTGATAACCAATGACAGTGGCCCCATGCATATCGCCTCCGCGCTGCAAAAACCTACTCTTGCCCTTTTTGGATCTACCAATCCAGATAAAACAGGTCCGGTTAACTCTCATGCGGTGGTGCTAAAAAAAGAGCTCTCTTGTTCCCCTTGTTACTTAAGAAAATGTCCGATAGACTTCCCTTGTATGAAAGGCATTACTGTGCAAGAAGTATTAGAGGAGATAGAAAAGATGCGAGTAAAAGAGTATGTTTCGATCACTAGTCCGTAAAATACTTCCCAATCCATTAGATTCCATGCTCTATAAAGCAAAAAAAAGAGGAGATAGAAAAATCCTCCTTGGATGGAATCGTGGTCTGGGAGATATCGCTCTTGGCCTCTATGCCATTGTCTACCGGATACGGGAATATATTCCTCATGCAGAGATCACCTTTCTCATAAGGGAGAATCTGCAAGAAGGATTTACTCTATTGGAAGGGGTAAAAACTATTGTGGCCCCCAATTGGAAAAGAGGAACTGCCTACGATATCAAACAGACTCTTTCCGAGCTCAATCTATCCTCTAGCCAATTTGATCTAATCATTGAATATCCCAATCCTACCTATTGGGTGAGTTGGCAAAAAGGTCTATTGATTCCCAAATTGAAATGGGATGGCAAATATGATGCCCTGGCCAAAGATTTTTCCCTTCCCAAACGGCAAAAATATATTGGTGTGCAAATTGATGCCGAAACACAATATGGCAGATGGAGAAATTGGCCCTTGGAAAATTGGCATAAACTCTTTCGCTATTTTCTTCCTAATGATGAGGTAGTTTTTCTCCTGTTTGGTTTTTCTGCTGATAGAGAATTTTCCTATCCTAATGTGATTGACTTGAGAGGCAAGACCAATCTCTTTTCTCTTCTTGCTCTTATCAAAACTACGTGCACTCATCTAATTCTTCCTGATTCGGGTATTTTATCGATGATCTACTATCTCGATGTTCCCTTTCCTATTCGGGTTGTCTCTTTATGGGCAGATCCAAGACATGGAATTTTGAAACAAAATGTCCGTTCTCCCAACCCTATGTTACAACATAGACCTGTCATTGGAAAAAAAAGAGACCTCTCTTCTGTCGGGCTGACAGAACTCTTGCCAGCTCTCGAAAGCTCGATGTAATCTTTCTCTCAGAGAAAAAAAAAGATTCATATCGTAGAATGAAATTCTAAAGAGGGATCCAACATGATCATTGCATATTTAGGTGGAGGTACTTGGGGATTTGCGCTCGCTTGCCTCTTAGCGGAAAATGGCCATAAGGTAAAACTTTGGGTCAGAAGAGCAGAGCTTGCCAAGCAAATGGAAGAGAGTAGGGAGCATCCTAAATTATTAGGATCTAAAGCTCCTCAGGAAGTCTATATCTCTTCCCATCTGCAAGAGGTAATAGACGAGGCTGATGTGGTAGTAGAAAGCATTACCTCGGCAGGAATACGGCCTGTATTTGATATGTTGAAAGATCTTTTGCCCAAAAAAGCACCTGTCATTCTCACTTCCAAGGGAATCGAACAAGATAGCGGCCTGCTTTTATCAGAAGTGGCGGCAGAAGTTTTAGGAGATGCTGAAAGAATAGGTGTATTAAGCGGACCTTCTCATGCAGAAGAGGTGGTAAAAAAACTACCCTCTTCTGTCGTATGTTCCTCTCCAAGCCATAAGATTTGCCAAGTCATTTTAGAACTTTTCAATGCTCCAAGATTTCGAGTCTATCCCAATATGGATATGAAAGGGGTCTCTTTTGGCGGGGCGATGAAAAATATTATTGCTATCGCTTGCGGTATTTCGGATGGTCTAGGCTACGGAGATAATGCGAAAGCAGCTCTTATGACGAGAGGACTTCATGAAATGCGCAAATTGGTGCATACCAAGGGAGGAAAAGAGCAGACATTGAATGGTCTCTCTGGGATGGGAGATTTGTGCGCCACCTGCTTTTCTAAACATAGCAGAAATTACCGGTTCGGTCGTTTGATTGCAGAGGGATATACTCCGGAAGAGGCAAGAGAAAAGATCAATATGGCAGTAGAAGGGGCCTATACTTGCGTTTCTGCCTTGCAATTGGGAAAAAAACATGAAATAGCTCTGCCTATCACAAAATTTACACACGACATCATCTTCAAAAGAATGAAACCAAGAGATGCGGTAGATGCTCTTTTCCGTAGAGATATCAAAGAGGAGCATCTGTGATGGAATTATCCCTGCATGGAAAAAAGATCGTTACCAACCATGAGATGTCGCGCATCGAGAAGTTGAGTATAGAAGCGGGGGAATCGGAAGAGGGATATGTGCAAAAGGCGGGAGAGAATATTGCTCGCGCCATCCTACATTGGATAGAAAAAGAGAATTTTCCTACAAGGGTCTATTTGTTGGTAGGAAAAGGAAACAATGGAGCAGATACCTTTGCAGCAGCCCTACATCTTATACAAGAGAAGATAGAGGTAATAGCTTTTCATCCTTTTGATTTTGATGATTGTTCCACTCTTTGTGCGAAGAAGGGAAGAGAATATCTCAAAAAAGGAGGAAAAAGAATTTTCTTAGAAGATGGTTATTCTCTCTCTTTTCCGGAAGAAGGAATCATTGTAGATGGGATAGTCGGAACAGGGTTCAAAGGATCTTTACAGGGGATTCTTTTGCATATGGTAGAAAAAGCCAATCTCTCCGGTCTTCCTATTGTTGCCATTGATATTCCTTCAGGAGTAGAAGGTGGGTCCGGTGAGGTAAGTAACTCTGCTATCAAAGCAGACAAAACGCTCTTTTTGGGATTGCCCAAAAGCGGACTCTTTTTGGGAGATGGATATGAACATGCGGGTAAAGTGGAGTGGATTGATTTTGGACTGCCATCTTCTTATGAAGATCAGGCCATCCCTATTGCCTATCTATTGGCAGAAGAAAAGATCAAGCTGCCTTCCGTGCAAAGGTGTAGACATAAGTATGATGCAGGAGAAGTAGTAGGCATTTCCGGATCTTTAGAAATGCCCGGGGCCGCTTTTTTGGCTTCCATGGGAGCACTAAGAGCAGGAGCCGGCCTCATGAAACTTTTCTATCATCCAGATGGAAAAGATGCCTTTTCCTTTTTACCACCGGAAATTATCCGTAGAGATTGGAAAGAGATAGAAGAGAAAAAGGCTAAAGCCTATTTCGTGGGTCCCGGAATAGGCAGAGGAAAAGAAAGTTTACAATTCTTGCGTAAATTTCTTCCCAACATAGAAAAGCCTCTTGTGATAGATGCTGATGCTCTTTATTTTTTGAGCCAAGAGAACTTTACCTTTTCCTCACAAGAGATTGTCTATACTCCGCATGTGGGAGAGATGAAAAAACTGTTGGGAAGTGAGATTGACAACAAGGCAGAACTGATTGCGCAATGTCAAAATTATGTAGAGGAAAAGGGTATAAGGCTTGTGCTGAAAGGAGCCCCTAACTGGTTTTTTTATCCAGAACTTCCACCTCTTGTGATTCCTAGAGGAGATCCAGGGATGGCAACAGGAGGAATGGGAGATATTCTCACAGGAATGATCGCCTCTTTTCTTGCACAAGGGTTAGATGGTTATCATGCACCTATTGTAGCTGTTTTTCTGCACGCATTAAGCGGAGAGTCTGCTGCTAAGAAAAAAAGTAGCTATTCTACTATTGCCAGTGATCTTTTAGAGGAGCTACCTATGATAATGCTGGAGATTTCCCGTAAAGGTAGGTTTTGTACCAATCAACAAAATGAGAAAGCCCTTCATCTAAAGATACCTTAGGATCATAACCGATTTCTTTTTTCGCCTTATCAATGTTGGCAAAGGTCTCTACTACCTCTCCGGGTTGCATAGGAATGGGTTCGATTATTGCTTTCTTTCCCAGTTTTTCTTCTAGCAATTGCACCATTTCAGATACCCAAAAAGGTTTTCCGCGTCCTAAGTTGTATAGGGCAAAAGAAGAGGGGGCATAGAAAGAGCGGATGATTCCTTCAATGATATCGTCGATGTAGGTGAAATCTCTTTTCATCTTTCCTCCATTGTGAAGACGGATCGGAATGCCGGATACAATAGAATGAGAGAAAGAAAAATAGGCCATATCAGGCCTTCCCCAAGGACCATAGACTGTGAAAAAACGCAAAGCTACCATCGGAATATCGAAAAGGTGGTGATAACTATAGGCCATTACCTCATCGGAACGTTTGGTAGCGCCATATAAATTCAAAGGCTTATCACAGAGATCATCCTCTCTGAAGGGAATGGCAGCAGCATTACCGTAAACAGAAGAAGAAGAGGCAAAAATCAAAGAAGCTTTTCCATATTTTCGAAGCGATTCCAAAATGTCCAAAAAGGAGCGAATATTTGCATCTAAATAGGCATAGGGTGCTTCCAAAGAGTATCTTACACCAGCCTGTGCTGCCATATGTGCTACATGAGTAATAGAATGATTGTGGAGGTAGCTTGCAACAGTTGGAGAGATGGGTTCTATATAGATTTCGATATTTTTCTTTCGCAGCTCTTCCACTCTCGCTTTTTTTAAGCAAGTGTCATAATAAGGATCCAGATTATCAATGCCGCAAACAAAGTGCCCCTCTTCCTGCAACTTTTTTGCTAGATGAAATCCAATGAATCCTGCAATTCCGGTAATAAAAATTCTTTTCACAAGAAGGAGAAATAATTTATTCTTTTACGTAATCTCTGCTATAAGGTTTTTTCCGAAGTATAAATGACCATGCTGCATATTTTCATACCTTTTTTTTCTTTGCTATTGCTCCTAAGTTCCTGTAGCGGTCCCTATCTGGGAAAAAATATCTATGGGGCCGAGGAATTTGTCTTAGACTCTTATAAAATCAAAGAAGGAAAATTTTCCATTTTAGAGATGGAAGGAAAAGAGGTAGAAGATCTCCCTGAAGAATATTTAGATGAATATGCCGATAGCATTCATGAAGGGGATGTTTTACACATCATTTTCTTTCATCCCTCCAGAAAAGATCTTACCCATGCGATTGCCTCAATCAGTGGGCAAGGAGGGTTCCAGGTAATGAAGGGGAAAATTGTTCTTCCCGATCTCTCTCCTGTAGAAGTGGAAGGACTCACTTTAGAAGAAGGGGCGCAAAAGATCAAAGATGCTTATCTTAAACAGATTGATGATGTGGAGATCTTTTTAACCTACAAAGATCGTAGCATTAGAAAGGTAGAGTTAGCAGGATTGGTAGCCACTCCCTCTGTTCCTGTAAATGGGAAAATTCGACTTTTTGATGTCTTAGCTCTTGCAAGAGTTCCTCCAGAAGCCAACCTCTTCAAAAGCTACGTCATACGCGATGGGAAACCTCTCGCTGTAGATCTTTATAAGCTTCTAAAGCTAGGAGATATGGATCAAAACATAGTGTTGAAGGGAGGAGATAAAATCTACATTGCAGAGCCTGCAGCCGCCTCCATAATGGTAATGGGAGAGGTAGGGATGCAAAAAGTGCTCAATCTTCCTTCTGGTTTTTTATCGCTTCGAGAAGCATTGGCAGCGGCCAATGGCATCCCATTCACCGGAGATAAATCATATATTCAGATCATTCGAGGAAATATTGCCAATCCAAAAATATATACTCTGAGCTGGGAACATGTAATCCATCTGCCGAACAATAGCTTGCTTTTGATGCCGGGAGATGTTGTATATGTTGCCTCCAAACCGATTACAGAATGGAACCGCTTTATCTCTCAACTATTGCCTAGCTTTACCACAGTAGATGTGATCGGAAACTCTTGCAGAGGTTGGCTATGGCCATAAATTCTCTTTTTTTCTCACTGGATGATATCCAAGAAGAATGGAGACAGAAAAAGAAAAGATGGGCCCAGGTTACACTCTTTGCCATCTTATTGCCGACCGCTCTTTTCTTTTTGACTCCGGTACAATTTGTCTCCCAAGCAACTTTCAAAGAAGAGATAGAAAAAGAAGATCAGATGAGTAATTTGAAAGATCTCTTGGGAGCTGTCTCTGCCTATGAGCCTAAAGCCTCTGTCCTCATGAAATCAAAACGGTTGCTCCGTCCTGTAGTGGAGAATTTGGGCTTACAAGTAAGAGTGGATGAAAAATCTCTTCTTTCCAAGGTGATGGGAAGATTGCTCGATAATTGGGCTTTGTTGATAGGGGGAGAGATCAAAGATAGGGATGCTTTTTTATTCCGTGATGTGAAATATGAGGGAGAGAAAATCTCTCGCTTAGAGCTACAGATCCTATCAGATGAGAGTTTTGCCATCTATGCAGGGAAAAAGGAGCTGGGAAAAGGAAAGCTTTTCGAACCTTTTCATTTTAAAGGAGGGCAGTTCACTCTCTATCACATACCCGAAAGAGTTCGAAAAAAGAAAAAATATTCTCTGCTTTTTACCCCTTGGCTTCCTCTATTTGAAGGGTTGAGTAAGTCTTTAGTGATAGAGTCAGATAAAATCAATAAGTCCATCTTGAGAATCTCTTTTTCTCATAGAGACCGCTGGCAAGCTACAGCTTTGGTCAATGAAGTGATGCAACAATTCAAAAACTATCTAAGCCAGGAACAAGAAGAGAGGACCAAAGCGCAAATCGCTTATTTAGAAAGAAGGCAAGAGAAGTTCAAAGAAAAATGGCAAAAGAGCCTGGAAGAGCATGTCGCCTTTGTAGAAGAAAATATTGCAGAAGATGGCTTTTTGGGATACCAGGAGAGATTGGCCCATTTTTTACACCCTCTAAACTCGTACATGGATAAATTACTCTCTCTAGAGTTGGAAGATTTACAACTGGAAGAGGGAGAATGCGCCGGTAGTTCTCCTATCTTTCCAGATATGAAAGGAATTTCAGATAACAAAGAGATGTTGACCTTTAGGAAAAATCTCATAGCCAACTCCCTTCCGGAAAAAGAAAAAATGTTGGAAAGCTTACTTACTCTATTCCAAAAGCTGGAAAGAGAAGAAGAGGCGCTCTCTTCTGCAGACTCTCCCGTTACCAAAGAAAAAAATGAGCTCATTTCACAAAAACAGATGTGGGAAAAGATCTCTTATCCCTCCCTTCCAAACGTTGAGCAAAAAATGGATCTATTTGAGAGGTTACAGGAAGAAAAAAAGCAGATAGAGCAGGTAAAAATTGCAATCGCAGAAAATGATAGAGAAGCGCTTTCTCTTCTTTCCTATTCTACACCTTTTCAAAGGGATGAGCTATTCGAACATGTAGAAGAGTATGAAAAGTTAGTCGAGCTGAAAGAGAAAACCTATAAAGAAAGAATATTATCTTCTCTTTCTATACCTGAAGAGTTGGAAGGGATTGAACTAGAGACTGCCAATCTGTTGGTAGGGGAATATCAATCCGGTTTAGATAAAAGCTTTGCTTTTAGGAATAAGTTACAACTATTACGAGCACAACTAGCAAGAGTGCCTTTTGATGCCGGATCTTTGTTGGAGTCGATAAAAGATCCGATAAGTCAAAAATTGTTAGGGAAAATCTCCGATTTACAACAAGCTCTCCATGATAAAAAAAATCATAGTGAGAGAGAACAAAACCGCATTGGCCAAGATATAGAGAGCACAAGAGAGTTCTTATTGACCCATTTGGAAAAATTGGAACAGATTGAAAAACTCAATCAAGATTTTTTACAGAAAAATATCTCACGTATCCAAGAGGTAATTATTGATAGAATCAATCAAAAGTTGGGAGCCCTTTCTCAGCAGGAAGAGCGATTCATCCATTCAAGAAAAAAGCAGATCGCTACTGAAAAAAATCTCTTATTAGAAAAAATTGCTCAAATCAAACAGGAGATGCAGTTTCTACCAAAACAATGGTTCAAAGAGACTATGCTCAAATGGCAAACGGAATTATCCATGAGAATGATGGAATCGATTACAAAAATATTGGAATCGAAGACCATCTCCTCTCATTTACATAATATCTCCTCTAAACCCTTAGATCATGCTGAACAACCTCTCAAACCGATAAGCAAAAAGCTAGGTTTGAAAATTCTTTTCATGCTTCTTTTATCTCACATTGGATTTGTGCTTTTCCTTATCATCAAAATGCATTGGAAGGGATTTACTCCCTCTCTTCCCACGCTCCAAGGGTTGGGACAATCGGTAGTAGGGCCCATTACAAAACAGATACGTTTTGCACCCTTTGTAGGAGAGGATATAGAGACACTCCGCTCTTCTCTCTCTTTTGTAACGCAAGGGAAGGGTAAGAAAGTAGCAATCTATTGCAAAGAGAATGAAAATTTCACGCCCGCTCTAGCTGAACTGCTTGGCAAAATGGGCTTTTCTTCCTTGATCCTTTCTCTCTCTTTTTCTCATGTAAAGGAGAAAAAAGGATGGTTGCAATATATCAAACAAGAGGTAAAAGAGCTTCCTATCCAAGAAAAAGAGGGATTTTACTTTTTACCTACAGGAGGGATCACCTCTTTTGGTTTTGAACAAATCTCTTCTCCTCCTTTTGCTTCCCTGATAGAAGAGATGGAAAAAGAATATGATTTTCTATTTTTGCATCATGATGGAACTCTTGATTCTATGCAGGGAAAAGCGCTATTGCACCTTGTAGAAAAAGCTCTTGTTTGCTACGAAAAAGAAAGAATCGAGGCGTTGCAACCATATATGGATTGGGGCTATATTGATGACAAGAGAATTGCCTTCATGAAGGTTGTGCCATAGTTATATGCGTAGAAAGAAGATATTAGTAACCGGTGGAGCTGGATTTTTAGGTTCCCATTTGTGTGAAAGATTATTGGATCTAGGTCATGAGGTAATCTGTCTAGATGATTTTTCTACCGGTTCAGAAGAAAATATTTCTCATCTATCTTCACATCCTAACTTCTCTTTTTTGGAGCATGATGTATGTAGAATTCTTTTTTTAGATATCGATGAAATTTATAACCTCGCTTGTCCAGCTTCTCCCGCACAATATCAAAAAGAGCCGATTCGCACTTTGAAGACTTCTGTTATGGGAGCTTTGAACATGCTCGAATTAGCGAAAAAAAATAGAGCAAAAATCTTGCAGGCCTCAACAAGTGAAATCTATGGTGATCCTCTTATACATCCTCAAGAAGAGTCTTATTGGGGAAATGTAAATCCCATCGGCATCCGTTCTTGTTACGATGAAGGAAAAAGATGCGCTGAGACATTGTTTGTTGACTATCATCGTAAATATCAACTCCCAGTCAAAATCGCTAGAATTTTCAATACCTACGGTCCTAGAATGCATCCCAAAGATGGAAGAGCTGTGAGTAATTTTTTTGTACAAGCGGTACAAAACCTTCCCTTGACTCTCTATGGAGATGGGAAACAAACTCGCTCTTTTTGCTATGTGAGCGATATGATAGAGGGGTTGATTTCACTTATGGAAAGTGAAAACTCCATAATGGGTCCTATCAATTTAGGAAATCCTTGTGAATGTACCATCAATTTGCTGGCTGACCATATATTGCGTATTACTCAAAGTAGATCTTCTATAACTTATTCACCGTTGCCTAAAGATGATCCAAAGCAGAGAAAACCGGATATTGAAAAAGCAAGAAAAAACCTTCGTTGGGAACCCCAGGTTTCCTTAGAAGAAGGGCTGAAAAAAACAGCTCACTATTTTGAAGAAGTTTTTGCAGAGAAGGAAGAGTCTCTCACTTCTATTTTCTCTTGAAGCTCAATCGGCGTTAAGATCGCCATCGTCTAGAAGATCTGAAAAGCCATCACCAAAGTCAAACATCTGATGGGGATGCTGACTTACCTCTCCTTCCGGAACGGTTTCAGTTTCTTGGTGGGATTCATTTTCTTCTCCTAGAGTAGTAATAGAATCTCTTTTCTCTGTATGAGTTTCTCTATCTTCATTGGTATTATTGTCATCTAGTTCTCCAAGGTGAGAATCTACCGATTGAACTGATTGATTAGCTGATAAAAGTGAATCGATAGGATTGTGATCATCAACAAAAGGAGAAGAGTCAAAATTTGACTCATCTTCTTCCCATCTATCATCCATTCCAGAAGTCACAGAATGCTGAGAAGAAAGAAACTTTTTTCTTATTTGAGAAAGTTCAGCTACTGAGTAGCTCTCAGAGGGTGCCGATTGATTTTCGGAATGAAATTCGAATCGCCTAGTTGCTTCATTCCAAACATCGTTAACGTTTACGAAACATTTGCGGAGAGGATGCCAAATTCTACCTTGAGAAACTACAGAAGAGCTTTGAGAGAAGATAGATTCTCTTTTGGGAGTAGATGGTCTAGAAGGCGTGCGTATAGATTCCTGCTCTGCTTTTTCGATAATAGGAGAGCTATTTTCAAAATGGACAGCTTTCTCTTTCTCCTTTTGTAAAGTATCGAACCGCTTTTGTAGAGTGTCCAGTTCTTCTTGTAATTGTTGGTTTTTTTGTTTCAGAGTGGTTACTTCTCTTTCTGTGTCGCTTTTTTTCTGTTTGATATGCTTACATTTCCTTTTAAGATCTTCATATTTATGAGAGAGCTTGAGAGTCTCTGTCTCTAGGTTTCTTTTTTCTTTGGTTATCTTCTCTAGCTCACTCTCTAAAGAGGCTTGTGAGGTAGTCATTCGTTTTACAAGATCTTCATGACGCTTTTTTGCGTCCTCTTTTTTTTGTTTTAATTTTTTATTCTCCTTTTCCAGTGAGGAATGCTCACTCTTTAGTCTACTCATTTCTGCAAGGTGTTGATTCTTCAACTGTTGAATAGCTGAGGTGGGTACAGATATTGTCTTTCTCCGAAGGAGATCTCTTTCCTTAGTTACTTCTCCTATTTTATTTATCAGATCTTCCGTTTGATCACGGAAGTTATCTCTTTCAGCAGTCACTGTATCGATTTTTTTACTTAGTTGCTCGATTCGCCTCAGTTGTTCGGTAATAACAATATCTTTGACAACCAAAGCATCTCCCTCTTTTCCGGTTACTGTGTGTGGATCGGATGGTTCTGGTGGAGCAGCG
>CAYPKB010000003.1:13384-17393 GCA_964411185.1 uncultured bacterium | reverse complement strand
TTGCAAAGAGGAACTCTTCTCTAGTCTCAAGCCCTCTAAGTGAGCATTTTTTCAAATTTTCTTTTCTATGGCGCCAAATAAGAGTAGGAAGCATGAGGGAATTATAGCTATTTTCCGGAGAAAGAGACAAGGTTAGGACATTTTCCACCTCTTTTTATACACTCTGCGTTTTCTAAAGTTGTGGAAGCTATATTTTCCATAGCCTCTTTGGTGAAAAAGCCTTGATGGGAGGTAATAATAACATTGGGGAAGGTGAGGAGTCTCGCTAGCAGATCATCTTGGATAATTTTTGAGGAGAGATTTTGAAAGAAGAGGTTTTCCTCTTCTTCGTAGACATCCATTCCAAGATAACCTATTTTTCCGTTTTTTAGAGCGGGGAGGATATCGTCTGTTTTGATAAGAGCGCCTCTTCCTGTATTGATCAGCATCACTCCTTCTTTCATCTTATCGATATTTTCTTTGGAGATGATATGATGACTCTTCTCATTCAAGGGTAGGTGAAGAGAGAGAATGTCTGACTGCGCAAAGAGCTCATCTAAGGGGAGATAGGATAGGGTTACTTTTTTAGCCCAATTCTCATCAGGTGCAATATCATACCCTAATAAACGGGCTCCAAATCCTTGCAGGATTTGGGCAAAACATTTACCTATATGTCCTGTACCTATCACTCCTACTGTTTTCTTGTGAATATCAAAGCCCAAAAGGCCATCCAATGAAAAATTTCCCTCTCGTACATGGTTGTAGGCTTTATGGATTTTACGGTTCAAAGCGAGCATGAGACAGACAGCATGTTCTGCTACTGCATAGGGGGAGTACATGGGAACATTGGCTATTTGGAAGGAGAGCTCCTCTGCTTTTTTAAGATCTACCTTGTTGAATCCGGCACATCTCAGGAGTAGAATGGTGATTCCCATCTGATGTAGAGCTTCTAAAATGGGAGCGGAAAGATCATCATGAACAAAAAGACAAAGAGCATCATGTTCTTTGGCAAGGAGTACACTCTCTTTGGATAGCTTCTCCTCAAAAAAAGTGAGTTGATATTTTTTCTCTTTGTTTCCTTCTTGGAAAAAAGGAATTTCATACGGTTTGATGCTGAAGAAAGCGATTTTCATACTTTCTTTTCAACATAAGGATTTTGGAAAATATTACAATGGGCAATCCCACGATCGGAAAGAAAAGAGTTCTTTTGGGATCTCATGAAGAAAGCGGGATGGGGTGGTGGCTTTGATTTTTCCATGTCTTTTTCGTTTTCTTGACATGCTCAAGCAAAGCTGCTTTTTCGCTCTGGTTATGGCAACATAAAAGAGTCTTCTTTCTTCTTCCAAATGAAAACATTTTTCATGAGGAAGAATATGATCTTCTAAGCAGGTGAGGAAGCAGCTGTCAAATTCTAGCCCTTTCGCACTGTGAAAGGTCATTAATTTTACCCCGAATCCCATTTTTTTTACCGGTTGCAAAGTCATGTTGGCGGAAGATAAGAACTCACTTAAATGAGCCTTTTTGCCCGCTATTTTTGACTGTTCCTCATATTGTTTCAGGTTTGATAAGACTTCCTCCACATTATCCAACCGGAACATGGCTGCCTTTTCGGTAGAGGCCTCATCCATGATAGCTCTTTGGTATCCTACTTGAGAAAGAAGGTAATGGGCAGCGCTGTAGATAGATTTATTCATTCTGCATCTAGCATCCTCGATCTTTTCTTGTAGGGATCGTATGGCTTTTTTTTCTCGCGCTGAGATTTCTGGGAAACTATCTATATGCGATAGAACTTTCCATAGAGACTGTTTCTCTTTCCTGTGAGCCTTGGTTAGCAGATCGATTGTACCGCTATGAATCAATCTGTCAGGAACATTCATAATACGTAAAAGAGCCTCTGTCTCGTCGGGATTATCGAGGAGTTTTATATAGGCAATTACATCTTTGGCCTCTTTTGTCTCGCTAAAGGCAACCCCTCCAAATACCTCAAAAGGGATCCCTCTAACCCATTTTCCATTTTTTTGCCAATTGGTTCGAATCAGCGCTCTTTCAAAATGTCTAGACAAAGCATTGGATCTATATAAAATGGCCATCTCTTCCAAGGGGACTCCCTCTTCATGAAACTTTAGTATGCGAAAAACTACACCCTTTGCTTCTTCTTCTGCTGAGGAAGCGTGAAACAGCTCTATATTCCTATTACTTTTTTGGTTGGTCCAAAGAGTTTTTCCATGCCTTTGGCTGTTATGAGATATGACAGCATTGGCAGCAGAAAGTATAGGTGCCGTGCACCGAAAGTTTTCTTCTAGTTTGATGAGTTTTTCATTGCGAAAACGAAGGATGTTTTTCACCTCTGCTCCTCTCCAACCGTAGATCGCTTGATCATCATCACCGACCACACATAGGTTTTTACTTTTCATGGAGAGTAAATCAGCAAGTCTTGCTTGCGCCCCGTTGGTATCTTGGTACTCATCGATCATAATATAGCGGAATCTATTTTGATATTTTCGAAGCACTTCGGGAAATTCTTCAAAAAGCTCAATGGTAAGGGGTATCAAGCTGTCTAGGTCAACCGCATTATGGGCTCTCATCGATCTTTTGATTTTTTCTGCCAATTTTTGTGCAAAGGGGCTTAAAGAGAGATCTATTTCAGCTTGATTTTTTTGGACATTGATCTCTTCTATACATCCCTTCAAAGAGGGGATAGCTTTTGTTCCAGATAGTTCTCTTGCAAGAGTCTTGGCCATTCTTAAAAAATCCTGCTCATCGTATAGACTGAACTTTTCTGTAAAACCTAAATGCCCGATTTCTTCTCGCAAGATGCGGACACAAAAGCTGTGAAAGGTCGATAAGATAACCTCTTTGGCCTCTTTCTTCCCTATAAAGGTGGAAAGGCGCTCTTTCATTTCATCTGCCGCCTTATTCGTAAAGGTAAGACCTAAGATTTCTTGAGGTTTGGCTTTATTGTTTTGGATGAGGTGAGAGATTCTCTCAATGATTACTTTTGTCTTTCCGCTGCCGGCTCCAGCTAAAATGAGAATACGACCATCAGTGGAGAGAACGGCCTCTTTCTGTTGAGCGTTTAATTGGGTTTTCTTAGTCACGGATGAGCAGCGTTTCTAGTTGGTGCTGAATTTCCTTTGAGGTAGCCGATTTTGCTGCTTTTCTCGCAGCTACAATCAAATCGATACCTTGGGGCAGTTTATGGCGGGATAGGCGAAAAGCTTCTCTTACCATTCTTTTGAATCGTGCCCTTTCTACTGCATTTCCATATTTTTTGGAAACGGTCACTCCAAGTCTTGTTTTACCTTGAAGAGATGTTGCAAAAGAAATTTTGCAATATCTTCCCCATAGACAATTTTTTTCTTTCTGGATGAGCAGAAATTCCCTGCGTTTTCTTAATCTATGGGATTTAGGATAGGAGAAGCTCACGCAGCAAGAGACTTTCTTCCCTTTTGTCTTCGGCGATTGATAGTCTTTCGGCCATTTTTGGTCTTCATACGAGTGCGAAAGCCAAAAGTCTTTTTTCTTTTTCTTTTACATTTTCTAATTTTATTTTTAATCTTTTCATCTCTTCTATTTCTTTGTTAAGCTTTTTTCTTTCTTGTTTCTCATCTTCAATTTTTTTTTCTTTTTCTTTTACTGGGTTGATAGGTTCTTTTCATGGTTTGACCCTCATGTTGTAATCGGATAGGATACTGAATCAGAGGAAAAGCTGCAAGAATAGCTTTTTCCCTCGTTCAAATAAAAAATTTGTTGTAAGTTCGGTGGAGCCTATGACCTTTTATTGTCAGAAAAAGAAGGAAAGAGTAAACTCCTGTCCTTTATTAACTGACCAGGAACGGTTATGAAAACAAAGGCATCTGTAAAAGCGGACCCTACTAAGGGTGACAAAATCGTAAGAAGAAGGGGAAGATTATATGTAATTAACCCCAAAGATCCAAACCGAAAACAAAGGCAAAAAGGGCCGGCAAAGAAAAGATAGAGGTATCATGGCTACAAAAGCTTGGATGGCAAAAGAGAAAAAACGCCAAAA
>CAYPKB010000003.1:0-13374 GCA_964411185.1 uncultured bacterium | reverse complement strand
ATTTGAAGTGGGATAAAAGACAATCTCTCAAAAAAATTATATCAGACCCAACAAAATCTCCAGAAGAAAAAGCGCAAGCTGTTGATCTACTCAACAAAATGCCAAGAAATTCTTCTAGAGTAAGACTCAGAAACCGATGCCAATTTACCGGCAGGTCTAGAGGTTATCTGAGGAAATTTCAGCTCTCTCGTCTCTGCTTCCGAGAGATGGCTTCTGCAGGGCAGATCCCAGGTATCGTAAAAGCAAGTTGGTAGGCTTTTCTACCTTTTTGGGTTTTAACATCCAAAGAATCATTAGTCCCATTAATCCCAAAGGAATACCAAGAAAAAACCAAGCTGTATAGCTTCGGTTTTTTCTTTTTGCTACCCATCCATTTAGACAGGCAAGAAGGAATAGGGTAATAAAAGCTGTATAGGGGTGCACGTTTCAAACTCCTTTTATTTTCTCTAGATGCATTATCTCTTTTTCTTTTGCAAATCCGATCTCTATTTTTTACAATTTCAGACGAACAAGGATAGGCGATATGTACGAAAAACTAAAGAAAATGGATGGAAAAGAGATAGGTCCTCCGGAAACTACCTGCATTCGTGATATTGAAACAAAGGTTTTCCAAGGCATTGTCCTACAAGCTCTTTCTACTGTGGAAGGAGTAGGATTACTGGAGAATACTCTTTTCGACAGTCTTTTAGGGAGAGATCTGGAAAGGTTGAAGGGGATCCATGTAGAGCAAGATCAGAAAAATCACTCGGTCAATGTGCGCATTGAGCTAGATATAGCCTATGGTGTCTCTATCCCTCAAAAAGCAGAAGAGATCCAGAATCTGATCATAGAGGAGATCAAAAATTTCACAGGCTTATATGTATCTTCTGTTCATGTAATCTTCAAACATCTCATCTTGCCGAAAGAGGTGGAAAGAAGAAAATCTTTGGAACTAGCTAAAGAAGAAGAGGAGAAAGAGGAAAACGATTAAGAGTTTTTCTGAAAAGTCAGTAGAGTCTGAATATCCTTTTTATTTAACTCCTGGATCTTTGAGAGTTCATCTATGGTTGCCTCTTTGATTCTTTTCACACTTTTGAAATGAGATAAGAGTGCTTTTTTCTTTTTGGGACCGATCCCTTTCAGCTGATCTATCTCTGAGCGGATGATTCTTTTTTTTCTTGTTTTTCGGTGGAAAGAGATAGCTACCCGGTGGGTCTCATCTCGGATTTTTTGGAGCAAAAAAAGAAGGGGAGAGTGAGGGTTAATGAAGATAGGATCTTTTTGGTGAGGAACAAAGACCTTTTCTTGGGTAATTTTTTTCGCATGAGAAGAGGCCTCTTTGGCAAGAGAAATCAGGTCGATACTTGCGATTTTTAACTCTTCGAATACACTCAGGGCTGCATTCAAATGTCCTTTTCCTCCATCGAGAATCAGTAGATCGCACAGATCCTGTTTTTCTTTCGATTTAATGAAATGACGAAGCAGAGCCTCTTTCATAGCGTCATAATCCGATCCTTTTTCTACCTGCTTGATATGAAAATATCGTTGCCTTGATTTCTCCTTTTTTCCATTAGTGTAGGCAACCATGCAAGCTACAAAATCTCCTCCTTGCATGTGAGAGGTGTCAAAACATTCAATTCTTCTAGGGAAGCGGTTCAATGAGAGTGTTTCTTGCAGGTCGAGTAACATTTTTTCCTGTAATGACTGCAGGTTTTCTTCCCGTTCAAATAGGGCCTCTGCATTATTTTGCGCTATTTCTATCAACTTTTTCTTTGTGCCTTGCTTAGGTATTTCTATTTCTATTTTCTCAGCCCGTTCTTGTAGGATCTCTTTCAATAGAGGGAAGTCGGTTGGAGTGGTGGGAAGTAGAATTTGTTTGGGTATATTTTCTCCGTGATAATGTTGCAGCAAAAATTGTTCCAATGCTTTTTCATCTTCTGACAAGATTTGGTGGAGAGTGTAATGTTTCGAAGAGATCAACTTTCCTTTTCTATAGTGCAAAAGAACAATCAAAAGGGTGTCAGCTTGTCTATGCGTTGCTATCACATCACACTCTTCTATCCCCGGATGTTCTACATGTTGTATAGATAAGACATGTTCGATATGTTGTATGATTTGCAAATATTCATTTGCCTCTTCAAAAGCAAGTCTCTCTGAAGCTTGTTCCATCTTCTCTTGCAACTCTTTGACCACCTCTTTGTCTTTGCCAAGAAGGAGCCCTTTGGCCGATTCTACATATTGGTCATATTGCTTTTTTGTGCATTTACCAACACAGGGAGCGCAACATTTTTTTATATCATAAAGCAAGCAAGGTCTTTTCCTTTTAGAAAATTCCTGGTCTGAACATTGTCTCAAAGGGAATAACTTCAAGAGAATGTCGTAGGTTTGACGAGCAGCTTTAGCATTGGTATAGGGACCAAAAAGATATTTTGCCTCTTTGGGTTTTTCTTTACCCCTCATCAATTTTACCATGGGCCATGGATGATCTGTAATCATCAACCGAATGAAAGTTTTATCATCTTTCAGTAGGAGGTTGTATTTGGGTTTGTGAGTTTTGATAAGATTATTTTCTAAAAGGAGGGCATCTTTCTCGGTAGGGACCAAGATAGTATCTATCTTCTCTACCTCTTCCCTTAAGAAAAGAACAGTCTGTCTTTCATCTCCTTTAGGAGCAAAATATTGACGAACACGGTTTCTTATATTTTTTGCTTTTCCAACATATAATACCCTTCCTTTTCCATCTTTCATGAGATAGACACCGACAGAAGTGGGATAGGAAGATAGTTGTTTTGTATCGAAAGGCATATTTCTTTAGATCTTATGGGAGATGTCAGTTACAAGCAAATCTATAGCTTTTTACTTTTGAGATCTCTCAAAAAAAGGAGCGCATCGATGGGTGTCATCGTTTCGATATCACATTGATCCAACTCTTTTTGCAGAGGATCTTCTGTAGGTAAAAGGGAAAGTTGATCATCTGCTTTTTTCTTAGTTCTTTTTTGGGGATGCTTTTCCATCTCTTCCAGCAATTTTTCTGCTCTTTTGATAACTGAGAGGGGAAGCCCTGCCAGTCTGGCTACATGGATGCCATAACTTTTATCTGAACTGCCTTCTACAATCCTATGTAAAAATAGAATGCCATTATCACTCTCCTTGACAGCTACTTTGTAGTTTTTTGCTCTTGGATGATGAGAGGAGAGATCTGTTAACTCACTATAATGGGTAGCAAAAAGAGTTTTAGCTTGCAGGGAGAGTAGATTTTCAGCTACTGCCTTTGCTATCGCAATTCCATCGAAAGTAGAAGTACCTCTACCGATTTCATCTAGAATAACAAGCGATCTCTCTGTAGCTCCACGTAAGATATTAGCGGTCTCGGTCATTTCTACCATGAAGGTCGATTGACCTCGAGATAGATCATCGCTTGCCCCAATTCTGGAAAAAATTTTATCTAGAATTCCTATATGAGCATGGTTTGCAGGGACAAAAGAGCCGATATGAGCAAGGAGCGCAATGAGCGCTGTCTGACGGATATAGGTTGATTTACCAGCCATATTAGGACCTGTAATGAGATAGAGCGTGCTATTCTCATCGAGGTAGGTATCGTTAGGAGTAAAAGGTTCCTCTAAAAATTGTTCAATGACAGGGTGTCTTCCTGCTTGGATAGTAAGAGATTTTCCTTGGTCTACCAGAGGCCTAGTGTAATCATATTCTAAAGCAGATCGGGCAAGAGAGGCGAGGAAGTCTATTTCTGCTAGCAAACTGCTATTGGTTCGTATGCCTGAAGAGTAGGTGGATATCTCTTGTTGTAGATGGGAAAAAAGCTCTGATTCTAACGCTTTTCGTTTTTCTTCGGCATGGAGGACCTTCTTCTCGAACTCTTCCAACTCTGGAGATAAAAATCTTTCTGCATTTACAAGGGTTTGCCTTCTTACAAAAGAAGAGGGCATTTTTGCAGCTTGCCCTTTACTGACCTCTATAAAATAACCGAAGGCTTTGCTATAACCTACTTTGAGAGTTTTGATCCCATATTTCTCTTTTAACTTCTCTTGATACCCTCGGATCCAACTTTTCCCATCTTGTTCTATAGAAATAAGCTCATCTAATTCCGAATGATAACCTGGACGGAAAGTAACTCCTTCTCCTAGCTTTATGCACGGTTCATCGACTAGGGCATCACATAAGAGATTGGTTATAAGAGAAAGATTGATAAATTTTTGGGAACTCTTTTGAAAGAGAGGAGAGGTAAGTTCTCCTACTGTTTTTTGGATGGAAGGGATCTCTAATAGAGAGTTTCGTAGAGATATGAGATCTCTTGCTTGTCCATGAGTCGATGTTGATTTTGATAATAACCTTTCCATATCTTTGACATTGGAAAGATGATCTCTTAGAGACATTTGAAGAGTAGGAGAGGATAGCAATTCTTCCACAGCATCAAGTCTTTCGTTGATTACTTCCGATGATCTAGAAGGATAGCGCAGTCTTTCTCCCAACAGTCTGGCTCCCATAGCAGTTTTTGTCTTATCTAAGTGGGCAAAAAGAGAACCTTTTTTCCCTTGCGACGAAGAGAAAATTTCTAAGTTTAATATCGTAGCACTATCTAGAAAGAGGAAGTTGGATAGAGATTCCTTCTGGATGGATTGTACATGCCTAAGATCACACCGCATCTCCTCTTTTAAATAAAATAGAAGAGCTCCTAAGGAGGAAGTTAATACTGGGTGCGTGATCCCAAACCCTTCCAGATAAGAGATAGAAAATTGATCTGCAATCTCCTTTTCCGCCATTCTTGGATCGAAATATCTAGAGGCTCGTAATGTCAACAAAGGAGAAAGTCTTTTTTCTAGTTCTTGGATTCTAGATCGAAATTGTTCATAAAATTTTTCTGATAGCAAGATCTCTTTGGGACCGAATTTTATAAGTTCTTCAAAAAGATCTTCTTCTCGTTCCAATTCCAATATTTTACAGGCAGAAGTACTTACATCAACTAAGGAAAGACCAAAAGTTTGATTGATATGAGAGATAGCAGCAGTGAAGTTTTCTTCTTTGTCATTCAACAAAGAAGAAGAGGTTACAGAACCGGGGGATAAAATTCGGACAATTTTTCTCTTTACAATACCCTTGGATGCACTCGGTTGCTCTACTTGTTCTGCAATTGCGATTTTATATCCCTGTGATAACAATCTATCGATATAAGTATTCGAAGCATGATAGGGAACACCGCACATGGGAATTCCTTGGCGTTTTGTGAGAGTAAGATCTATTGCTTCTGCCATTAAGGTGGCATCTTCATAGAAAGCTTCATAAAAATCCCCTAGCCGGAAAAAAAGAAGGGCATCTTTTGCCTCTTTTTTCAAACCATGCCACTGTTGCATCATCGGAGTATCTGATCTCTTTTCTCTCATAAGGAATAGATTTTCCTTAAGTAGATAGCAGAATGCAAGAAAGAACTTGCCCTTTGCAAAAATAGAGCCGTAATATGTAACCATGCGGCTTTTTTTTTCTACACCTAAGAAAAGGTCTGTTACCTTTGCAACAACTTGCTGGGAGAAAGACTATAAGATTCTACTCGAGGAGGGATATCTAGATCAATTGATCAAGAGCCACTCTTTTTCTTTCGATCGAAAAATTCTCATTATCAACAATGTGAAACATCCGGAAGAGGTTATCTCCCTCGCTACAGAGAGAGTAAAAGATGGCTCTATCACCGATTTTTATCTTGCTTTAGAGCATCAAAAGGAGATTTTATCCTTTTTTCAGCTCACAAGGAAGGATTTTACCTTAGGTGATGATAGAGAAAAATACCCAGGGCTTAGTGATGATTGGGTTTTTTACAATGCACTTGGCCCTATGGCTGCGTTATATTTCCTATCCACGGAATATATCTTATATCAAACTGGAGATGTAGCTCTTTCCGGCTCATGTCAGTGGATTGACAAGGCGATTCATTTTCTGGAGAAATATCCGGAGGTAAAGATTGCCAATTTGGTGTGGAATCATCAATTGGATGAAGTAAAAAGAGAAGCTTACCGAAAAAAAAGCTCTTTTTATCTAGCTAAAGAGGGATTTTCCGATCAGATGTTTTTAGGAAAACGAGAAGATCTACGGGCTCCTATTTTATCTCAAATACGTGAAGATGCTGCCCATTTTCCAAGAGGAGATGTCTTTGAAAAAAGGATCTTTAGTTACATGAAAAATCATGGATGGCAGAGAATAACCTATAAACGGGGATCTTATATTCATCCATGTCATTGATTTCGAAGGATAGTATTGAAACGCTCAAAGAGAAAATAGATCTGGTTGAGCTGTTGCAATCATATATTACCTTGAAACGATCTGGTAGCACTTTTAAAGCTCTTTGTCCCTTTCATGAAGAGAAGAGTCCCTCTTTCGTTGTACAGATGGGACAAAAACATTATCACTGCTTTGGATGTGGGGCCCACGGCGATGCAATTGAATTTTTGATGCATCATCTAGGCCTTTCCTTTTCAGATAGCGTTCGAACGCTTGCAGAGAGGTTTGGAGTAGTTCTCCAAGAAGAACAAGAAGAACGATCCAAAAAAAATCTAAAAAAAACGCTGCAAAAAGCGATGGAATACTACCATTTCTTTTTGTTGCATACCAAAGAGGGGCATAAAGCTCTTTCCTATCTCTATCGCAGAGGGTTTTCTTATGCTTTTATTCGGAAGTTTCATATCGGATGGGCCCCCAAAAAACGTCTCTTACAGCGGTTTTTACGGGAAGAGAAGATATCAGATGAAGAACTCTTTGAAGTAGGATTGCTGAAAAAACAGGAAAATGGAATCAAAGAATTTTTTATTGAACGCGTTATGATTCCCATTTTTGATCCTATAGCCTCTCCTATTGGCTTTACGGGACGTAGGCTAGAAGATGGCTGGGGCCCCAAATATGTGAATACGCCGGAGACCTCTCTTTTTAAAAAATCCAAGCTGCTTTTTGGGTTGAATTACAGCAGAAGAAAGATCATACGAGAAAAAAAAGCCCTCATCGTAGAAGGTCAACTTGATGCTTTACGGTTGATATATGAAGGATTTGATTGGACAGTTGCTTGCCAAGGAACTGCCTTTTCAGAAAGTCATGCGAAAGAGCTGATTCATCTAGGTATTAACGAAGTAGTACTTTCTATGGATGCTGACAATGCGGGGATGGAAGCTGCAGAAAAGATGGGAAATCTCTTTCAAAAAGAGGGGATAGAGGTAACAGTGATTGCTCTTCCCGAAATGATGGACCCTGATACCATCCTTTGGAAAGAGGGAAAGGAATCTTGGCAGAAATTGATTGAGACCAGAAAACCCTACATCAACTTTTTAGTGGAAAAATATCGATCTAAAACCAATCTCTCCTCCCCGGCACAAAAAAATGCTATGGTCCAAAAGCTAGTGGCTACCGTACATAGTTGGGATCATCCTCTAATGGTACATGAGAGCCTCAAAAAAATATCCCAATTATTAGATATTCCGCCGGAATTTCTCACTCCAGAAAAAATGGTGAATGAAAATTCTCTTTCTTCGAAAAATTTTCAATCGATGAATTATCACTCTGTTCTGGAAGAGGACTTTTTGCGTTGGCTCTATCTTATGGATGATTCCTTCCTTGCCCTGGCAAAGAAAAATATTCTCTCCTCTCATTTAGAAAAAAATGAACATCGGCTTTTTTATGAGATGCTATTGGGAGGAAAAAAAGATTTAGAAGAAGACTTTCCACAAGTTATTCAGTCACTGATAAAAAAAAAGGTCCATAAAGAGAGAGCTAAGCCTCTTTTTTTAGAGGCATTACAAAAAATTCTCGATAAGAAGTGGATGGAAGAAAGAGAAAAAATCAAACAAGAGATCTATTTACACTCCTATGATGAGGAGAGAGTGCAAGAGCTTGTTGCTACTTTTGATCATCTGAAGAGGAATAGACCTACCATAACAGGGGAAGAGGAGTTCTGTGCAAAATAAACACTATATCCTGTATGACGCTACATGTCCTATATGTAAAAAGGCCGTAGCTGCCTTACAGAAAAAGGATAAAAAAAAGATCTTTTCATTTCTTCCCTTAGAAGGGGAAAAAAGCAAAGAGCTATGCAAAGATCATCCCGAATATCTCTCTATGAATACTATGATCTTAATAGAAAATGAAACAAGAGAGTGGATACGGGCCAAAGCCTTTTTTCGCACCCTTTGGTTATTGGGTGGAGGCTATCGGCTTATAGGGTGGTTGTATATTTTACCCCCTTTTCTCATCAATCCCTTCTACATTCTTTTTGCTAGAATTAGACATTATTTTTGAGAAGGAAAAAGAGCCTTTGTAAGGTAAGAGCTAATTTGTTCCACATGAACTCTTTCTTGTTTCATGGAATCTCTTTCCCTGACAGTGACAGTTTGATCTTCCAAGGTCTGGTAATCTACTGTAACACAAAAAGGAGTTCCTAACTCATCATGCCTGCGGTATCGTTTTCCGATAGCACCTGATTCATCATAATCAGAGAGCATCTCTTTATTGATGGTATCAAATAGGAGCTTTGCCACCTCGCATAACCCATCTTTTTTCATTAGGGGGAAGATAGCAACTTTGACCGGTGCTAAATGGGCAGGTAGGTGTAATACAGTGCGCATCTCTCCATTAGGGAGCTCTTCTTCCTCATAACTGTCACAGAGAAGGGCTAAGATAGTTCTATCTAGCCCAAAAGTTGGTTCTATTACATGAGGTATAAAAGAGTCTCCTGTCTGTAGATCTTTATATTGCATCGACGTGTTGCCATATTGATGATGTCTACTGAGGTCAAAATCAGTTCGGTAGGCAAGACCATACAATTCTTGCGTACCAAAAGGAAAGTCATAGACGAGATCCACAGTTCTTTTAGAGTAGTGGGATAGTTGCTCTTGAGGATGCTCTTTTTCATGTATGTGATTTTTTTTCAAACCAATCAACGAACACCACTCTTTCATAGCAGCTAGCCATTTCTCAAACTCCTCTTCCCAAAGAGATTCTGGTAAGAAATATTCGATTTCCATCTGTTCAAATTCGATAGTTCGAAAGATGAAGTTACCGGGAGTGATCTCATTGCGAAAAGCTTTACCTATCTGGGCAATCCCAAAGGGAAGTTTCACCCTCATGCTATCAAGAATATGTTTATATTCTAAAAAAATAGCCTGAGCTGTTTCGGGTCTAAGATAGGCAACATCTGATGGTTCACTTTTTCCTATGGTTTTATTCATTCTCATATGGAACATCAGATTGAAGTATCTTCCCTCTGTAAAATCAGAGGCTCCGCATTTGGGACATTTCAAATCAGTCTCAGCAAGTTTGTTCATCTCCAATAGAGTGAACGAGGAGCAATCTTTTCCTAATTGTTCTTCGATTAAGTGATCGAGTCGAAATCTTCCTTTACATTGCCTGCAATCAATTAGTGCATCGTTAAAACTTTCTAGATGCCCTGATGCTTCCCAAGCTTTAGGGTGAAGGAGGATGGGGGCGTCTATGCCTACAATATCTCTTCTTTTCTCTACAAAGAGAGACCACCAAAAATCTTTAATATTTTTTTTTAATTGAGCGCCATGAGGACCATAACTATAGGTATTGGCAAATCCTCCGTAGATTTCAGATCCAGGATAGATAAAACCTCTTCGCTTACAGAGAGATACAATGGACTTTAGAGAATCTTCCACTTTCATAATTGACATCATGATATAATAGCTCTCTAATGTAATAGATCAAAGCGCTTTTATGAAAGAAAATCTCTTTTCCCTTTGCCTTTTGGCTACCGGATCTAATTATTTGTTAATACAGACCCTAAAGAGTATTCAAGATCAGTCTTACCAGAATAAAGAGATCCTGCTCGTTTGCACTGAGAAGTATGCAAAAGAAAATAGTTTTCCGAATTTTGTCAGAATTGTTCATCCCAACTCTACCAATCCTGCCTCTTTTGCCAATAAAGCAGTGGAAGAAGCCAAGGGAAAATATCTTCTCTTTTTCTTGCCGGGAGAGAGTTTTTTATTTTCCGAAGCGCTACAATATGTAAATGATTCCATAGAAAGTGCTCCCTCTTACTCTCTTTATCAATTCGGGCATATGGCACAATCGCCTATTACACCTACTCCTTCTACCAATCTTCTTCTTTTGAAAAAGGGAAGGCTTTTTGCCAAGCTCTGTAGCTGCGTTATTGCTAAAGAGCTGTTTTGGGAGAAAAACCTCTTTTTCGAAGAAAACTTTCCTCACAGAATCTCTTTTGCTTTTCTGTGCAAACTGATGAAGAATATAGATAACATTACTATCTTCCCCCGTGTCATCACAAAGGGTAAAATAGTCAATCTGACTCTCACTCAAAAAATGACCTATATGAGGGAGACCTTCTCTATTGTAAAGCAAAATTTCGGTCTTATTGCAGGATTGCGCTATCTAGTAAAACCCTTTCCTATGTCCCAAAATTCTCTTAAACCAACCATCTAGTGAAATCTTACCTGGGCCAAAAATTAAAACGATTAGGCAGGTAAGTAAGAAAGGGAAAGGAGATTCCTTAACCAAAAGAGAGGGGTTCCATAATAAAGAGAGGCTGAAGATATGAACATGCGCTGTGGAATAAGCTGTAATCATCACAATACTCAAAGGGATAGCGACCAATCTAGATCCTACTCCCAGCACGAGGCAAATTCCGCCCACCAACTCTATAAAAGCCACTAGATAGGCGCTGAAGTGGGGAAAAGGGATGAAAAGAGAGTCAAAAAATTGCGCAGTAGCTCCCAAAGATTGAAATTTTTTATATCCAATCAAAAAAAATTGATGCCCCCAAGTTAGTCGTATCAAAAAGAGAAAAACACTTTGCAAGTTACTGAAAAAGTGTATGATTTTATTGTAAAACCACTCAAAAAATCGTAAAAATCTATTTTCAAACATCTTCTCACCCTATATAAATTTTTTACATACACAAACTCTCGCTTTTTTCCTAGCTTCAAATCTGCTATAATGGAAAAGATAAAGAGTAGTTAGAAAAAAATGTTTACACAAAGGAAGCATCTTAGCAAATAGGAATATGAAAAAAATAGCCACACCCCACTACCTCACCTTTTTTAGGATCTTGCTCGCTCCCTTATTCCCGCTTTTGTATTTCGAGCATACCTTTTTTGGGATCTCCCATCTTTTTCTACCTTTTGTTTTGGCTGCCCTTTTATTGATAGGAGAGTGCAGTGATCTTTTTGATGGAATCATCGCTAGAAAGAAAAATCAGGTAACGGATCTTGGCAAGGTATTAGATCCTTTGGCTGATACTATCATGCGTCTGACTGTTTTCTTTACCTTCACAGGGGGAGTGATACAGCTTCCCATTTTTTTAGCTTTTGTCTTTTTATATCGTGAATTTTTCATGCATGCCATAAGGTTGGTCTGTGCTCTGAAAGGACATGCCTTGGCAGCAAGAAAAAGCGGAAAATTAAAAGCTGTCATCCAAGCTTCTACCTCTTTTTTCCTTCTTTTCTTAATGGCGGGTCATGCTTGGGGCTTTCTATCTCTTACTATGTTACAGAAAATCAGTTTTGGGGTGGTTTTAGGGGCTGCTATCTATTCCTTTTTATCTTTAATAGACTATATTTATGCCAATAGGTCACATTTGAAGCGATCTCTTGGAGTTTGATATTTTTCTACAAACTCTCTCCATTTTTTCCCGTCTGTATAACTGATCCAATCCTTTTCGCTTTCTTGATAAGCTGAAAGAAAGGATAAAATGACCCTGTGAAATGCAAAAACCCATTGATTTCGGTTTTCCTTTCTTCGTTGCTGGCCAATCCATCTGTCTGTTTTTTCTATCAGTTGTTCTGCATGAGAGAGAATGATTTGTAATCCTGTTTGCAGTTGTCTCAATCGGTAGGCTTGGAAAGCCTTCAGAATATATTTATCTTTCAGTTTTTGTATGGTCAATACCTTATATCCCATCAAGCGTCCTTGTAAAAGAGCTTGTAATGCATCTTTTTCTTTAGCATCGAGCTCTTGTTGATTTATCCTTTCTAAGATAGATCGATTTTTCTTGTTCATTGTTCCTTGTAAAGCTTCATCAAGAATTCTAGCTTTTTCCAGTGCATTACTCTCCATTCTTCTCTGATCAATAATAGGGTAATGATTTCCCCTTTTTTCCTGTTCTTCGTGCATAGAAGGTGAGAAATATTTCATTTCTTGTTTTATGCTGGCAAATGCCTCTCCAAGCGAGGGAAGGGATAGGCCTCTATCTCTGTTATCATATTCGAAATAGGGGGCATACCTATTAATCAAGTTGAGTGTTTGTAAATAGAGACTTTTGGTGGTCTGGGGATGATATTCATTTAAAGTGGCATAAAGATTGTTCTTTCTGATGAATTGTTTGCTCAACATGCAATAGGCAGGCTGGTACATAAAGCGCCGCAATGCAATGCAAAAAGGGCGAAAGTCTCTACAAGAAGACCATCTCGTAGTTGCTCTATTATCTACTGCCCATTTCTCTTGCAATAGACTCATCATGTAGAGTCCATCTAAAGGAAAGAGCAATCCCCATAGGATGGCGAATTGTCTTGCTATAAGATAGAACGGATAGGTGACAATTTTTAAAATATCCGAGGCAAAAGAGCGCAAAATAGAGTAAGCTAGAAGAGAGAAATACCGAGGTGATCTATTTTGCAACAGCTCGCATTTATAGCGATGGATCCCATCTTCTATTCCTCGTTGGAGAGGGCCCAGTGTTATATAATCCATGAGACGGAAAGGAATCTCAAGTAGAAACCCATTGATGAGAGAGCCAAAAGAAAGAGCTGTGAATTTATATCGCAGCGTTTCATCGGTATCGTGAAAGATATTCAACTGTCTGCTATCTGGACCGATTACATAGCCATAACCTTTATCTTCACCCGTTTTTATTCTTTGGTCATGTAAGGAGAAAAGAAAAGAGGAGTGAGAACAGCAAGTTACAGCCATGGTAAGCCTCTTGAGGTTTTTTTAAGATAATGTAAATCAGCAAAGAAATAATTGATAGTTATCGATGAAGAATTTTTTTGTAGACTTTCTCATACTCTTCTGCAGATTTTTCCCAGCTAAAATCCATAGCTACAATCCGTTGTATGAGAGCTTTTCTTCTTGTAGTATTTTTAAAGAGCTCTAAGGCTCTATCCATTACCTCTAAGACTCCTCTTGGATTGAAAGCATTGAATACCAGTCCATTTTTCTTTTCTTCATCTGCAGCTGAATCAATATCGAAAATAGTATCTGCAAGTCCGCCTGTCTGTTTAACTATAGGGATAGTGCCATAGCGCATAGCAATCAATTGTGTTAGACCGCAAGGCTCAAAAAGAGAGGGGATTAAAAGAAAGTCAGAAGCTGCATAAAGCAATCTTGCTAGTTTCTCATTATAAGAGAAATGAAATGAGAGATTGGAAGAGTTTT
>CAYPKB010000002.1:18234-18687 GCA_964411185.1 uncultured bacterium | reverse complement strand
TTTTCCTTTATCATCTACCAACCTAGCTTCAATTCTATTCTGGTAGATATGGTTAACCTCCTGGGAGGTTGCCTTCACCCTTGTGGTAGAAGGAATAAGCTCTCCTTTTTCATAGATGGCAGGTTTCTGATTGTTGAGAAAATATCCTTTTGGGGAGAGGAGGGTGGCTGCTATGAGCAGCTGTTTTTGTTGGTCTATATTTTTAGCTTCCTCTTGCCGTTTTTGCAGAAAAAGAGCTGTTGCCGAGAGAGTGAAAGAGGCTATGAGAGAAAGTACTGCGATAAAAGAGAGGGTGTAGCGATTCGAAAAACTAGACATAGGCTCTTCTCATCTGCTTGATAGCTATTATATCCAATAATGGAGCAAAAATATTGCCCAACAGAATGGCAAGCATCACTCCTTCCGGATAGGCCGGATTTAAAATACGTATGACGATCACTAAAAAACCGATCA
>CAYPKB010000002.1:0-18224 GCA_964411185.1 uncultured bacterium | reverse complement strand
AAGACCTGGAGAAGAGACTGGATCTGTTGCCATAAAGACCAGCCCAAATAGAGCACCTCCCATGAGAAATTGCTTATATATAGGAAATGCAAAAACAGCAGGAGCAAAGGGGCCTGTAAAAAAAGCAATCATTTGAAATAAAAAGGCTGAGAGAATCATCCCCATAGCGAACCCTCCCATGATGCGAAAGCTGGCCACACCGGTAAAAAGCAGTAGAAAAGCACCTATAAGAGAGGCTAGGATAGAGGTCTCTCCGATAGATCCTATCCGGTTTCCAAAGAAGAGATTCCCGTTAGAAAAGAGCCCTTTGCCATATTGCAACTGAGCAAAGCCTACTGTCTGGTAGAACAGATCTTCTTGTAATCCAAGCCCTCCCTCTTTTTTCTCTCCCGTAAAAAAAGCTTTAGCCTCTGGAAGGGTGGTAGGGGCACTTTTCTTTTCATCCCATTTGCGGTAGAGTGTTTCTATCTCTTTTCCATTACTGATTTTTTGTTGCATGACACTACCAATCAGATCCACATGAATGCGTTCTACTTCATGAGGTAGATTGTAATAGCTCAAAGCAGAAGATTGGGTAATAGCATCATATTCATCTCTATGCTGGTTGATCTCTTTAAGACTTTGTGAAACGGAATAAGAAGAAGGAGCTACCCACACCTCCCCCGTCATATAAGCCGGAAAGGCAAAATAAAGAAAAACTCTACAGGTAAGTGCTGGGTTCAAAAGATTTCTTCCTGTTCCTCCGAAGATTTCTTTTCCTATCACAACACCAAAAGAGACTCCTAACGCTACCATCCATAAAGGAAGAGTAGCAGGCAAAATCAAAGCATATAAAATACCTGTTACCAGAAATCCTTCCGCTATCTCTTTTTTACGAATGATGGCAAATAGAACCTCCCAAAATCCTCCTACAAGATAGGTAACAAGTATAATGGGCAACACACTGCTTATTCCCATTTCAAGAATGGAAAGATATCTTCTCTCTTTGGTAACGAAGGAGAAATATTCCGAAAGAGAATGGGTGCTCTTTTCAAATTCTGCAAAAAGCGAGGGATCAGAGCTGTTGTAGACAAAGCCTTGTACTCCTGTATTCCATATTCCCATGAGAATAGAAGGAAGCAGGGCTATTACTACAAGGACCATCATTCTCTTTACATCGAAATGATCGCGGATAAAAGGAGCCGAACTATTTGAGATAGCAGGTTTTTTCAAAAAATGATCGATGGCAGAAATAAGTGGTCTTACTTTTTCTAATGGAGATTTTGCCATAGAGAGATATAGGTTTTTTTTGATGTACGATATAGTGTTCTTTTGTTGATCGCAATTCCTTCTTTTCAGCCTCTCTCTCTTTTCCTATACTAGGGGTAAGATGCGAAAAACTTCAGTTATCCTATCACTTGTTTTGTGCGCTGCTATTCTTTTTGGTAAGCAGATTTTTTTGTTTCTTGTCAAAGAAGCGATCTATCTCTACGCCTGGAAAGAAGAGATAGAGGTAGTGCAACAGGGAGTGGATTTTTCTGATGGCAGTTTTCTCTTCCAAGAGTTGTTGATAAAAAAACCGGGTGAAAATGAGAAATCTCTCTCTTTTACCCATCTTACGGTCACTCCCTCTTGGAACAAGAAATGGAAGTTCCATCTAGCAGCTGAACAGGCAGACCTTGTTGCAGACCTTAGAGCTCCCATAGAAATGATAGGGGATAAAGATTCACTGATTGAGTCTCTTTGCATAGATCAAGGTAGAGCGAAGATACAAACGGCAGATGAGATGCTTTCTTTTTCTTTCTCATTGGATAAAAAAGGAGGGTTGCTGCAAACGGAGCAAGGGGGGAAGATCTCTTTTTCCATAGGTGGAGCCAAAGAGTCTTTTCTTCTTCAAGGGGATGTTTGTCACTGTTTTTGGGAAGAACTTTTCCCTGTTGCGAGACTCTTTTTTCCTTCACTACCCAAAGGCAAAGGGCTTCTATTTGCTCATTTTTCAGTAGATAGCTCAAGTGAAAAACATCTCCAATTTTCAGCTCAAGCCAAAGATATCTCATTGTTTCACCCTTGGGGAGATCTATATTTCGGATGGGGCTCTTTTTCATTTTCTTCTTCATTGGATAGAACAAAAAAAATTACAGATGGAGAAATCTATGCCGATTTTTCGAAAGGGAGATGGGGAAAGATAGATCAATTGTCCGGCTTTTTCTCCTCACGTCCAGACAATGGAATCCAAGCCAAGATAGAACAAAAAAAAGAGGGATTTCTGTGTGAGCTCAAGGCATTTGAAAAAAAGGATTTCTACGAGTGGGCAGAGCTTTCTCTCTCTTTTCCTGCTAAAGGAAAAAAAGTAGATCTTTTCTTAGAAGAGCAGAGAAAACTCTATTGGAAAGGAGAATTAGAAGAAACAGAGCTTTCTTTTCTGACAGGCTTGTTCTCTCCTTTTCTGGAAGAAATGGGTATTTCTGATCTTAGAGCCAAAAAGATGGCTATAGAGGGAAGCTATTCCATTCCCTCTACAGATTGGGAGAGTATCTTTACCCTTTCTGAAGGATACCTTTTTTCAGACAAGATAGGATGTCACGCTATTTCTTCGGAACAAATCAAAATGGCGGGAAGGGCAAAGCTGCTTCATTCAGCCAAAGGGGTTTTGCAAGCAGATAAGCTCTTTTTCCAAAAGGTAAATGTAAGTGATCTTCGTACCTCATTCGATTGTACTAGGGAGGCTATAGAAGGGGAGATAGAGGGTACAATCGCTGATTCTTCCTTCAAAGGATCTCTTGGAGGAAATTTAGAAACCATAATTGCCTCTATCGATCTATCAGGAAAGATCTCCTCTCTGCAAAAGTATCTATTCACTGAAAATAGAAAGAGTTGGGAGAAAAATTTTATCTCATCTCAGACTATCTCTTGTACACCTTTAGAAAAGAAATTCTCTATCCAAGGAGAGTTGCAAGAGGGTAAAGGGAAGCTCTTTTTTTCTTACGAAAACCAATTCATGCAAGAGATTGCAGCAGGTAAAATCACCTGCGATTTTGAAGAGATTGATGTGACCTATATAGACCCTTTTCTTCCTTGGCAATGTGAAAGAGGCTCTCTTTCAGGAAGATTATGTTTGACCAAAGGTAATTGGACTATTCATGCAGAGGCAGAAAATCCACTCCTTCAGTTCCATGATCTGACACTAGATGGGGTAAAGGAGAAAAATTGGTTTATCACCGCTTTATATGAAGGAGAGAAACAACATTGGTATGCGGATCTCTATGTTCCTTTTTCCCGATTCTCCCGTACGGACAAAAAAACAAAATTTTCTGCAGATGGAGTGACTCTCACCTGGGAAAAAGATAACTGCTTTTTTTCCGCGGAAAATGTAAAGGAAGAGGGGCTATCATTTGCCTTACAAGGTAATGTTCATCCTGAGCAAGAGAGGATCTCATTAGAATTCTCTTCTTTAGAAGGAGTATTAGACCCGCTCGCAGAATTTGCCTCCTGGCAAAGCTCTTATCCCTCTTCTCTAGTTACAAAGGGAGATGGAAAATTGCTCCTCGAGCAAGGAGGGATCAAAGATCTTTCTTTCTTTGGAGAGGTGATAGATGGAGAGGTAAAATTTCCCTATGGATCGTTGCACAAGATCAGAGGGGAAATAGAGTTAGATCTAGGTTCTGAGAAGTTACAACTACTCAATGGATCAGGAGAATGGCAAATAGATGGAGAGAGCTATATACTATCCATGCCTATTTTTGATTTTTTTGAAAATAGGGGAAAGGGAGAACTCTCTCTTAGTCAAAGTTTCTATGATATTTGTCGTTTTCAAGTAGAAATCGAAAAAGAAAAAGAGAAATGGATAGGTAGAACTATTCCTGAAAGCTCCTATCTGTTTCATGATCATTTGGAAAAAGGAGAGATAGTCTTTGTTAAAGGAGAAGTTGATTCCTTTGTTTTCCAAGGGGCCTTTGACAGCGCTCTTTTACTAAAAAGTATAGAACCTTTTATTCCCTACTCTCTCCAAAAGGAAAGTGTAGAAGGAAAGATCTTTTTCGAGTTGGAAAAAGACTCTTTTCTCTTCTCATCCAACCATTGCAAAATAGGATCTTACCATTTCCCGCATCTACAATTGGAAGCTCAAAGAAAGAAAGATAGTTGGACACTGCAGGGTAGCGATGGAAATGATCATTATATGGAGCTATCTGTGGAAAAAGGAGAGAAGGGTTGGAAAATAGGGCGTGGAAGAGTAGGAGAAAAAAATGGATGGGAAGGGCTGTTCACAGGAATCAAAAAAGAGAAAGTGCTCTACGGAGAGATCCTATCTCTATCCTTTCCGTGGCGTAGGGAGTGCATAGCAGATATTCATGCTAAGGGAGTCTACTCCCTTTCCTTTCTAGATAAAACTTACACCCTAGATTTAGATATCGATCCAATTGAGGTACAAAGAGGGGAGTTGATCGTAAAAAATGGAACTTCTCTCCATCTTCATGTGGATAAAGAGAGTGGTTGTGAACTTAGCGGTATAGCCTGTAGCGCACAACATCCGGATTATGATTTTTCCAATTTTTATCTCTCTGCGCAAAATTTGATTTTCTCTTTAGATTCAACCCATCTACAGAGTGGAAAGATGGAGGTAATAGTACCTACTTCACTGATTGGGTATCTATCTGAAAAGGAAAAAGCTCTTTCTCCGGAGGTGAAACATTTCCTCGCACAATGGGCTACTTTTCCCTATCTGGAGCTAGAAGGGAATATGGCTTTATCTCCCTCTCTTTTCTCTTTCCAGATAGATTCATCTACTCTTCCCTCTTTCCCTCATTTTCAAGTGAAAGAGTTGCAAGGAAAACAGAGAGAGAGCCATTGGGAGCTAGAGGGAGTCCTTAGCTACAAAGAACAAGATTTTTTCTTTCGAAATGATTTCTCTCATAGAGAAATCATTCAGGGGTCTCTATTTCTATCTGATGAAAAGAAGGCTCTTGATCCCCTTCATGTAGAATGGACCTATAGTGAAGGGAGATGGGAAGTAGAAAGAGTTACAGGATCACTGCTGGGTATTACAGCAGATCTGGTAGAGGCATCCAAAGAGAAGGGGATCTTCTTAGGATCAGTCTGGATAGATTTTTCCTCATCACATCTCATTCTTCCCGAAGATGTTTCTCTGGCTGCTGACTTTCTGCAGTTAGGAAAAGGGTTTGAATTGAAGGGGAGATGGGACCTCAACCAAGATCTCTTGTTCAAAGGACTATTCACAGGAAAGAATTGTTCTATCATGGGCTATACTTTCAAGACACTTCTCTCACAGGTAAATTTTTCCACAAAAGAGGCTTCTTGGTTTGATCTGAAACTCTCAGATTCTTGTGGTATAATCAAAAGCGATTATATCCATCTAAGTGAGAAGAAAGATAAATGGACTTTGTCCATTCCTATCATCACTATGCATGAGTTTCGTCCCTCTTTATTACAGAAAGAGGGAGAAAAAAAAGGAGTATTAGATCCTTTTTTGATTCGTGAATTACAGCTTCACAAACTGCAAGGTACTATCGGAGAGGAGGAGAGTTTCACAGGATCTGGTAACTTTCATTTTATCAACTCTTTCAAAAGGGGACAAACTTTACTGGATATTCCATCAGAGTTTTTAGGTCGCATATTTGGATTAGATCTAGAATTGTTGATTCCCGTTCGTGGTGAAGTGCAGTATGAAATTAAAGAGGGAAAGGTGGCCTTCACGGAACTCAATGATGCCTTTTCGGAAAATCAGAGATCGGAGTTTTTCTTTGTGAAAGAACATCCTCCCACTATGGATTTGCAAGGAAATTTGTCTATACACATTGGGATGAAACATTATGTGCTCTTTACTTTCACAGAAAATTTCATCATTTCTGTAAAAGGGAGGCTTTTAGATCCTTCTTTCAGACTGAAAAGAAAAAAAGCATTTTCCTTATGAAACGATGGATAGAAGAGCTTTCTTCTCTTTTTTTTCCTCCTTATTGTCTTCATTGTAAAAGGGGTCAAAGTCATAACAGACCCTTATGTGATTCCTGCACGGAGCAGGTGGAGCTTATATCTCCAGAAGGGCGTTGTGAACATTGTTTTTCCCAAGAGTGTAATCAATGCAAAAAAAATGAAAAAAGAGCCTACCTATTTGAAGAGATGGATCCCATGAGATCATTAGTTCCCTCTCTCTATCAACTTTTCCCCTCTCCTTTTTTTTCTCTGTTTGCCTCTTATTTGACCATTCAATTAGATAGAGTATTTTGGCCCAACTTCCAAAAGATCTTGCCTACCTCTTATCTAGGTCCATCTAGATTATTACTTTCTTCTTTCTGTCAGTTGAATGGGCACTCAAAAAAAGCTCTTTTCAAAAGAAAAGAAGGACCCATTCTCCAAATGGGCATCTACCCTCCATCCAAAAGAAAATCGTCCTATCTTCTTACTCTTTTCCCTTAAAAAAGGAGGTTTTTCAGTGCAGTAGAATTAAAAAAAAATGGCTCTTAAATGAGCCTCAGTATACATTTTTTGCGCTTATGAATTAAAAAAAAGGAGAAAAAGAATATGTCCCTTCCAACTGGTCTAAATGTTGCCATAGAAAAAATTGCGGTTGCCCAAATAGCTAAACATGAAAAAATTGGTTCTGAAGAACTCCGTGAATTTCCCTTGATAAACCCGAAAAAGAGGGTCAATTTAGAGAACAACAAGAAGGAAACAGAAATATTGCTTGGGCATATATTAGATCCAAAGAAAATCAAAGAACTCGACTCGTTGAACGGAGTAATGAATTTGAGTGAAGTGATAAAACAAATCAACCTCAAGCTCGATTCTTTTGATTCCAAGGGGCTCTCTATTGCTCATAAAGCTATCGAAAAGTCTGTTGCTAAGCCACTTTGTGTAAGTATATTCAAATTGATTATTGCTTTGGAGCCTAAATTGATAAGTATAAAACATGAGGGAGATGACCTTCTTTCCTATGCTTTGCGCACCAAAGCTATGGATTGTGCAGAATTTCTTTTGAGTGACTCTGTTCTATTGAAATCAGTAAAAATGGATATCAATGCTGCTACAAAAGATGATCGATCTACCCCTCTGCATTTAGCGGTAAAATTAGGAAACCAGAAACTAGCCCTTTCATTGAAGGAAAAAGGAGCCAAACTTTCTGCTAAAAACAAGGAGGGGCAAACTCCTGCAGATCTTGCTACTGCTTTGGCAAAAGCAGCAAAAGATCCTCTGCAAAAACAAAAATATGAACAGTTGGCCAAGGAATTATCTACCAATTAGATTTTAATGGTTCGGGAAAGAGACCCTGAATTGATATTTTCCAAAAACCCTGAGCTCTTTTTCATCTTGAAGAAGAGCTCATTTTTTTTGAAAAAGATATGAGCGCACAATCGATCTAATTTGTAAAAGATATGCCTTTATGTATGAGCTTGGATAAGATCACTCTTCTAGAGAAAATAGATTGGAATGGCAATCAGAGGTAGTGAATTTGTTGTTTGGCGAGCTCAATTTGTTTACGGAGAAAGATATCGTTATTGAGTTTTTCCGAGATCTTTTTCCATGCGTGAAGAAGAGTGGAGTGGGTTTTTCCACCAAAGTGATTGGCAATTTTACTTAATGATTCTTGCAAAAGTTCTTTAGCAAGATACATAGCTACTTGTCTTGCCAAAGCGATCTCTTTGGTTCTAGAACCTCCTTTGATATCGCTTTTTTTCACTTCGAATAATCTGGAAACGATATCTAATATATCATCAAGGGTAAGCTTTTTATCCGCTCGGGTTTGAAAGATATCTTGGAGAATCTCACATACATTTTCTTTATTTAGAGGGATACCCATCAAATGGGCATATGCGCAAAGTTTATTGATGGCCCCTTCCAATTGACGTACATTGACATGGATATGTTCAGCGATGAAAAAGGCAAGAGAAGGATCTAAGGCGAGTCCCTTCTGCTCTGATTTTTGGCATATAATAGCAACTCTTGTTTCCAAATCGGGAGGTGCTACATGGGCTACCAGTCCCCATTCCATACGTGCTATCATTCTTTCAGAGAGTTTGAGTTGGGATGGAGGCTTATCAGAAGTAAGGACGATCTGTTTATTCTGTTTGATAAGGCTTTCAAATGTATTGCAAAACTCTTCTTCGAAATTGAGTCTGCTTTGAAGAAACTGGATATCATCCACTAATAAGACATCAAGATTGCGGTAGAACTGTTTCATCTTTTGTGTTGATTTATTTCGGAGATGATCTACCAAATTATTAATGAACTCTTCTGTGGTGATGCACTCCACTCGTAATTTCTTGTGATGCTTTTTCACATAATGTCCTACACCATGTAAAAGATGTGTTTTTCCCAGCCCAACGCCGCCATGAATAAAAAGAGGGTTATAGCTTTTCCCCGGTCTTGCAGCAACGCCCATAGCTGAAGATTTGACAAATTGATTGGAGGGACCTTCAATGAAAGTGTCAAAGGTATACATGGGGTTAAGAGTGAACTGAGTGGGACGTAATTCTTTTTGTGTTGTTGTTTTTTTCTTAGAGGGCTCTTTGATGATAAAGTCAATGGCTGGGTCTCCATTTTCCTTCTTGGGAAGAAAGTGAAGAAGATCCTGTTTATAGTTTTCTAAAAGATACTCCTGCACAAATATATTAGGTACTTCTACCGTGACTCCATGAGAGGAGGCTTGTACAAATTGTATAGGGGTGATCCAATTGTGATATTCAGTAGGAGCACATCTAGGCTCTAAGAAGTCGAGAAATTGCTGCCATGCATTCTTTTCTAAATCACAAGTTGCCATACGAAAAAATTCCGAAAAATATAGGAACGAAAATATATCCCAAAAATTATCACTTTCTTTACAGGAATGACAAGAAAATTTCCCGTTCAGATTCGCTGGAAAGTGGTAAGATCTTAAAGTTCAGAAAAAAAGAAGTCTATTTTTTTTCAGGATGGGCAAGCAATAAAGCAGAAGCTTCTTCTGCCACTTTGCGATCGGTAGCATTTTTCAATTCGGCTGCGATAATCTTCCCTTTCTCTTTTTCTCCTAACAAAAAAAGAGTTTTTGCTTTGTTCAGTTTGGTCAAATAGTGTCTAGGCTCTATGGTCAATGCTTTGTCTAGATGTTGAATCGCTTTATTATATTCTTTGGTTTGTAAATATAAGGCACCTAGTGTCTGCAAATCGTACAAAGAGAGAGGATTCAAGGAGATCAATGCTTCAAAAAAGGTAATGGCTATATCATAGACTCCCTGTTTGATATAGCAATATCCTGCAAGACGGATATCGTCCATTTGTTCTTGCGTGATTCCTAATAATTGCATTGGGGATTGTTCAGCCATTTTTATCCTTTGAAATATCTTCGTTGTTGTTTACTACATTCCTCTTTCATCTTTTCTAAATGAGTAATCTCTTTAAAAAAATGCACTATTTTTTCTTTAGGTTGAGCTAACAACTCTTGCATTTTCTCTATGGATTGGGCCCACGCTTGATAACTCTCTTTGGTTCCACCTAGAGAGGGTATAAGGGAATCGCCAAAAATGGCTGTATAGGTAGAACCTTGGGGCGGAGAGAAATGGGCTGTACGAGAAGCTTTAGGATTGGGAAAACCAAAGGATTGTTCAAATTCCGTAGGTTTGGTCTCTAAGCTGGTGATTTCCGGAAGGCCCGTTCGTTTCGAAGCCTCCACTTCTGGTGGTATATTTCCTGGAGTATGTGACTTGGCATACTCTATATGATGTTCCCTACCTAAATCATAGATAGGTGTTCCTTTGACATTATCCGCCACAGTTGCCTCTACTTTTTTACTCTCTCTATATATTACCAAGGAGAATCTTTTCTACGAGATCTTTCTTTTTTGTGGAATTGTCAACAACTGTAAGTTGCAATGTGGAACATGCGCAATACACTGACTCCTAGTTGTTTGCAGTTTATTTTATCTTTTCTAATGCAAAAGTTGTGAACAGGTTTTCCACAATTTTCCACCAATTTTTTTCGATCCTAAAAGACTATCCCTAAGAACTTTTAGTCTCTTTTGCTCTATTTTGAAATGGCAAAACCATTGCAACCATAAGGTTCGGTTGTTAATATGTGGAAAAAGGTGGAAACGCAGAAATGAGCTTTTTCTTCAGCGGAAGTTGGAATCTCAAATTGGATGAGAAGGGGCGCTTTGTATTGCCTAATTCTCTTCGTTTGGGCTTGGTCGAAGAAGGTAAGCTAGATTTTGCTATCTGTATGGGCCTTGGAAAATGTCTCTCCATATATAAAAGATCGGACATTGAAACGATTGTAGAGAAATTCAAGAAGAAAGCGCACTCCGCTAAATTCCAACCCTTTTTTACCACTTTCTTTTCCACTATGCATCAGACTACCTGTGACAAGCTGGGTAGAACCTCTTTACCATCTTTTTTAAAAGAGGTGGCAGGTATCAAAAAAGAAATTGTAGTAGCTGGGGTATTGAACCGAATCGAGATTTGGGATAAGGAGACATTTGATGAGCAACGGACCGGCTTGCTAGAGAAAGGGGCAAACTTGGGCAAGATGGCCGAAGAGGTCTTTTCCATGTTGGATGAAGAAGAGGAAGAGAAGAAAAAAATCACAGAAGAGACTTTATCTTGTGTGAACCCATTTACACCTTAAGACAAGGTCTATGCATCTACCTGTTCTTATAGAAGAAGTATTACAAGTTTTTGCCCAAAGTAGGCTTACCACCTTTTTTGACGGGACGCTAGGTGGAGGGGGGCATGCCTCCGCCATTTTAGAGGCGCATCCCGAAATAGAAAGATATATTGGCTGTGACCAAGATAGTATTGCTCTGGAAAAGGCGAAAGAAAAGCTGGCTCCATGGAAGGATAAGATGGTGTTTGTAAAAGAGAATTTTTCCTCTATTCAATCAATCTTGAAAGAGAAAAAGATTCCATCGGTAGATGGGATCTTGATGGATATTGGCGTCTCTTCCTTTCAGCTAGATGATCCAGAGCGGGGATTTAGTTTTCAAAAAGAGGGGCCGCTTGATATGCGGATGGCCAAAGATGCAGAGGTATCTGCCGAAGAAGTTGTAAATGAATTCCCTGAAAGAAAACTTGGAGAAATACTTAGGCAGTTTGGAGAGGAGCCCAGATGGAAAAAGCTGGCTAAAGAGATTGTGGAAAGAAGAAGAAAGCAGAGAATTACTACTACCACACAATTGAAAGAGGTAATAGAGAGAGTCTATCCAAAAAGAGGAAAATTGCATCCAGCTACTCTTACTTTCCAAGCGTTGAGGATCTATGTGAACAATGAGTTACAACATTTGGAAAGAGGAATAAAAGATGCTCTATCTTCTCTTGCCAGTGGAGGAATCCTATCTGTTATCTCATTTCACAGCTTAGAAGATAGAATCGTAAAAAATCTATTCCGTGATAGGAAAAAAGAGGGAGTTGTGGAGCTACTTACCAAAAAACCCATCATTCCGACTCAGAAAGAGATAGCAAAAAATAGAAGAGCCAGATCTGCAAAATTGAGGGCTGCAAAAAAATGTTAATCAGTAGAACGCTTATGCAACTATCTCTTTGCGTTATATGCTCTGCTTTTTTTCTATTTTCTTATCTTACGAAACAAAATGAATTGACAAATCTTCGCATACGCATCCCCAAAGAAGAGAAACTCATTGGTCAAATGCGGGAAGAGATTACTAGACTTACATTACAGATTGATCAATTCGAAGATCCTCAAAATCTCATGCGTATTGCCTCAGCAGGAGAATACCCTCACTTATCTCACCCCTATCTTACCAATGTGATTACAGTGGAAGAGGGATTGGCAGCGACCGATCTCCAACAAAAAGGAAACAGCGACTTTTCAATATCCTTACCTATGGGCAAACAATAAATAATTATGGGGAAAACTCCTTCCTATCCATACCGAAGGCTGTTTCTAGTTGCTTCTTTTTTGGCAGTTCTTTTTATATCCCTTATAGCCCAGTTTTATAAAATCCAGATCATAGAAGGAGAGAAATGGAAACAGATTGCTCTGAGGCAACACCAACATCTCATCAAATTACCCTATGTAAGAGGTACGATCTATTCCAATCCATCTTTGAAAAAAGGTCATCCTGAAAGACCTCAAGCTCTTGCTTTGGATGTTCTAAAATTTCATCTCTATGCCAATCCGGATGCGATAGCCAAAGGGAAAAGAAAAGCGCTTCTTTCTTCCTTGGTGAAGCAGTTAGATTTTTTATCTGAGAAAGAATCTTTTATAGAAGAACAACTACAGAAAAAATCTAAAAGTAGAAAACTTGTCAGCTTTTTAGACCCTTCTCATAAAACAATTATAGATCAATGGTGGAAAGGATTTGCAAAAAAGCAAAAGATTCCTCAGAACGCGCTTTATTTCTTACCGGACTATAAAAGATACCACCCCATGGGATCCTTATTAGGTCAAGTTTTGCATACAGTACAAGATATAAGAGATCCTGAAACGGGAGAAGCATTCCCTACAGGGGGAATAGAGCTTACCCTTCATGATCAGTTGAAAGGTAGAATGGGAAAAAGGATCTCCTTCCGATCTCCAAGGAATACCCTTGAGATGGGGCCTATCTTGCAAGAGGCAAAAAATGGCTCTGATGTCTATCTTACTGTGAACCATTATATCCAAGCTGTTGTAGAGCAAGAATTAGAAAAAGGGGTGATAGCTGCCGAAGCGAAAAGAGGATGGGCTATTATGATGCATCCTACCACAGGAGAAATTTATGCTTTGGCTCAATATCCCTTCTTTCATCCCGATAGTTACAACACCTATTTCAATGATGAAAAATTGCAAGAAGATACCAAAATCAAAGCTCTTACCGATCTTTTTGAACCGGGATCCATATTCAAACCCATTGTAGCTGCCATTGCACTGCAAGCTAGTTATGATGCCTTTTTAGAAAGGGGAGATCCTATCTTTCATCCGGCGGAAATGTTGCCTACCGACCGGTTTTCTATCCAAGGTAGCTCCTATCGTCTTAAAGATTTAAGACGCCATAATTTTCTCAATCTCTACATGGCATTGCAAAAATCTTCCAATGTCTACATGGGGAAAATTATAGAATTGATGCTAGAAGAAAAAGGGGATGAGTGGTTTCAAAAGATGCTGACTCATCAATTTTTCTTAGGGAAAAAAAGCGGAGTAGAATTGCCTGGCGAGACCATTGGCATGATTCCAAGACCTGGAAAGCTGCATCCCAATGGAACGTTAGAATGGTCTCTTCCCACCCCCTATGTGATCGGAATAGGCCATAATGTTTCTTTCAACTCCATGCAAATGATCAGAGCCTTTTCTATGATTGTAAATGGCGGGTATGAAGTAGAACCTACCATTGTAAAAAAAATAGTCTCTCCGGAAGGCAAGCAGCTCTATCAAAAGAAGCAGAAAGAAAAAAAGAGACTCTTCTCTGCAGAAGTCTGCGAAGAAATCAGAAAAGCATTAAAATATGTAACTAAACCTGGAGGCTCAGGAAGAAGAGCAGATGTGGTAGGGTATACGGAAGGAGGAAAATCAGGAACCTCCGAGAAGCTAATCAATGGGAAATATTCGAAAAAAGATTTCATCTCCTCCTTCATTGGATTTGCCCCCAGCACTGATCCTGAATTTGTCCTCTTGATTGTAATCGACGAGCCTGTAGCAAAATATATGCCAGGGAGAGGAAGAAACAACCAGGGAGGTGCTTGTGCTGCTCCCATTTTTAGAGGGATAGCTGAGAAGACTTTGCAATATTTGGGCAGAGAGCCGGATGATCTTCCCAGTCTGGAAGGAGATTACAAAAATAGAGATTGGGTGTGGGAAGTGAAACAATTAAAAGAGCTGTATGATCAATGGAACCGATAAAATTGAAAAGCCTTTTACGAGGCATAGAAAATATCAATATACGAGGATCTAAAGAGAAAGAGGTCCGAAGAATTTGCAATGATTCTAGAAGAGCAGCACCTGGAGATCTCTTTATTGCACGTAAGACAGAACATGCGGAAGAGGCGATACAAGCAGGGGCTGCTGCCATTGTGACAGAATATTATAACCCTTTTCTTTCCGTTCCTCAAATCATCACCTCCGATATCTCTTTTTTAGAGGCGGAGCTAGGTAGAAGATTTTATAAAGATCCTTCCCGCAAACTCCATATGTTGGGAGTTACAGGAACCAATGGAAAAACCACGACTACCACTATTTGCAAAGCTTTATGGGATGGGGCGGGGTATTCATCAGGGTTGATAGGAACACTAGGATACCAGGTAGGGGATAGCCGATTTGATCCCACTCTTACCACTCCGGATATTTTGACAAATCTCCATTTTCTATCGGAAATGGTAAAAGTAGGACAAAAAAGTTGTTGCATGGAGGTATCCTCACACGCTCTATCTCAAGATAGAGTGGTAGGAATAGAGTTCGATATTGCTATATTTACCCAACTCACACCCGATCATTTAGACTATCATAAGACAATGGAAGAGTATGCAAGCTCCAAGAAAAAACTTTTCCAATCCCTCGGAAAGGAAAAGGTCGCCATTCTAAATGCCGATTGTCCTTATAGCACCTTCATGCAAGAGGATATTGCAAGTAGAGTGGTTTGGTATGGAATAGATAGACCTGCAGATTTGCAGGCAACAGATCTTGCATTCTCTTCTGATGGCATCTCTTTTACTTTGCTCTATCAAAATAAGAATTATCCCATAACGTCTCCTCTTTTAGGAAAGTTCAATGTCTATAATCTACTGGCATCGATTGCAGCTGCTATGGAAAGAAAGATAGAAATCCCTTTGATTCAAAAGATACTTTCCTCATTACAGCATGTGCCAGGAAGAATGCAAAAAGTGGGAAAAAATCTACCCATTTCCGTATATGTGGATTTTGCACATACAGAAGATAGCCTGAAACGAGCTCTTTTCACTTTACGTCAGATTACCAATCGACGTATTATCACTGTTTTTGGTTGTGGGGGATGTAGATACCCCCAAAAGAGAAAACAAATGGGAAAAATCAGCTCAGAATTATCTGATCTTTCGATTCTTACCAATGATAATCCTAGAACAGAAGACCCCATGCAAATCATCGAAGAGATAAAAAAAGGTTTTGCAAAAAGTGACCCTTTTATCGAACCGGATAGGGGTAAAGCGATAGAAAAAGCTATCTTTATGGCCGAGGAAGGAGATCTTGTTTTGATAGCAGGAAAAGGAGCTGAAAAAATGCAAATCTTTGCTCACACTACTCATCCCTGGGATGATTGTGTTGCAGCAGAAGAGGCTTTGAAGAAAAAATATGCGCATACTGTCCATACTGCTTAGTTGTTTTTTGCTCTTTTCTGAAGGTTTTGCTGCTAAAAAAAAACCTTCTCGGAAAAAACTACATCCCGTAGTCATTGTAGATCCCGGTCATGGAGGGCTAGATAGAGGAGCTAGAGTACGCTCTCCTTACGTAGAGGAGAAAAAATTGGCTCTTCAGACTGCACTTTTGCTGAAATCCTACCTGCAGAAAATGGGATATAAAGTCATTATGACAAGGCAAAACGATGTTTTTTTGCCTCTAGCTAGAAGGATCACTTCAGCCAATCCCAAAAGAGCCTCGATTTTTGTAAGCCTTCACTATAATTCCTCTCCGAATGCCAAAGCACATGGTATAGAGATTTTTTACTACAATCATAAAAAATTTAAAAAAAGGGCTTCCTATTCTAAAAAACTTGCAACAAGAGTGTTGGATAAAGTCATTGCAGCAACTTCTGCAAGATCAAGAGGAGTCAAAAAAGGAAATTTTTTTGTCATTAGGGAGGCAAAAGTACCCTCCATTCTCGTAGAAGGTGGTTTTTTAACCAATTTGTCTGAAAGACAAAAGTTACGCAGAAAAAGTTACTTGGAGACTCTTGCCAAATCTATCGCTGATGGGATAGACCAATATTTCAAAAAAGAAAAATATGTCCTCGGCGCGACTTGAACGCACGACCTGTTGCTTAGGAGGCAACCGCTCTATCCACCTGAGCTACGAGGACAGAAGCAGAGGAGTATATCTCATCTTTGCCGCTCCTGACAAGGGGGAAAAAAGGAGTTGCACTGGTAAAAAAACTATGCGATCGTTTTCTAAAAAAAGGATGAAATCATGGAAGCAGACTTTGGATTGATCGGCCTTGCCGTTATGGGACAAAATTTAGTATTGAATATCGAAGATCATGGCTATTCTGTCGTTGTCTACAATAGAACAGAGTCCAAAGTAGATGACTTCCTAAAAGGACCCGCTAAAGGCAAAAAAATTACCGGGGCCCATTCCATTCATGAGTTTGTACAACAACTGAAAAGACCTAGAAAGATCATGCTTATGATCAAGGCTGGTAAACCGGTAGATGAGTTTCTAGATCAACTACTTCCCTCATTAGAAAAGGGAGACATTGTCATAGATGGTGGAAATAGCCATTTTCCGGATACAGAGAGAAGATATAAAGAGTGCAAAGAAAAAGGAATATTGTTCATTGGAGCAGGAATCTCAGGTGGAGAAGAAGGAGCTCGTCATGGACCTTCTATCATGCCGGGAGGGAATCATGAAGCCTGGCCGAAGATCAAACCGATATTCCAAGCTATAGCAGCCAAAGCAGAAGATGGAACTCCCTGTTGCGATTGGGTAGGTGAAGGAGGAGCAGGTCACTATGTGAAAATGGTCCATAATGGTATCGAATATGGAGATATGCAGCTTATTTCCGAAAGTTATGATCTTTTACGGCGAGGTCTTACTTGTTCCATGGAAGAGCTGGAAGAGATCTTCACGAATTGGAACAAAGGAGATCTCGATAGCTATCTCATTGAGATCACCTCTCACATTTTTACGAAAAAAGAAAATGGAAAATATCTGCTAGATCAAATTTTGGATGTCGCCGGTCAAAAAGGAACAGGAAAATGGACCGTATATGAATCCTTAGATCAAGGAGTACCTGTAACACTCATCGCAGAAGCGGTTTTTGCTAGAACCTTGTCAGGTTTCAAAGAGCAGCGAAAAAAGCTCGCGAAAAAGTTCTCTAAAAAAGAGAACAAAGAAGATAAAAAAGGGCATATCGAAGCTATTGGGTCTGCTCTCTATCTTGCAAAAATTTTAAGCTATGCCCAAGGCTTTATGCTCATGAAAAAAGCCTCCGAGGCCTTTTCTTGGGACCTGCAATATGGCTCTATAGCCATGATGTGGAGGGGAGGCTGTATCATTCGGAGTAAGTTTCTAGATAAAATCAAAGAGGCATTCGAAAAAAATAGTAAACTGGAATCTCTACTATTTGATGACTATTTTGCAGGCGAAATTGAAAAAGCTGAAGCCAATTTCCGTAAGGCTCTCTCCTTAGGGATAGAGCTTGGCATTCCTATGCCCTGTTTTAGCGCTGCCTTATCTTTCTTTGATGGTATGACAAGTGAGGTTCTTCCTGCCAATCTTGTACAGGCGCAAAGAGATTTCTTTGGAGCGCATACTTATGAAAGAGTGGATAAGCCCAGAGGGGAGTTTTTCCATACCAATTGGACGGGTAAAGGTGGAGATGTAAGCTCTTCTTCGTATAATGCCTAAGTAAGAGAGAGGTTAGAGCTTTTCACAAACAATTTGCAAGGTTACTTCATTACCTATGATCAGAAATTGAGAAAGAGCCACAAGAATCTCTCCTGATGATTTCAGAAATTTGCGATAGGATTGAATAACTACCTTATTTGCCTCTTTGTATACTCTGATTTCAGGAGAAAAGTTTCCACTATTTTGAAGAGTTACTTTTTCATTTTCTTCTTCCTCAATCAGCTCCTCTATCAAAGAACTATTCATAAGAAGATTTTCTTCTAAGATGTTGGATTTTTTGCTTGTGCATTCTTGTAGAGCTTCTCGTATTTCATATCCAGCTTGGTCTGCAGCTCCAATAGGAAGAATGGTTTCTAGTTTAGACTCTTCTACGATAACTGTAGTGTTATATCTGATATTACCTAGAACATCTAAGGATAATGGATGATTTGTTAGAGAGCTGTCATCTAGGGGAATGTTTTGGGAAATGACTTTTTCTCCATTTGAAATCTTAGTTTCCAGCTCTTTTTTTATCTGTAAAAAATTCTCTACAGTTACCCGTTTTGTGAAGATGGGTCTTTCTTCAATAAATTCCGTCAATTTACTTGGTGTTGAGGGAAGCACTACTACTCTACTCTCTTGCAGAGAATATGGATTTGGAGAGTGCATTGTACCAGATATTCTTTTGAAAATAGCAGATACGATGGATGCAAGAGCGGATAATACCCTCTCAGCAAAGGCAGACAGGGATGAGA
>CAYPKB010000001.1:24144-28411 GCA_964411185.1 uncultured bacterium | reverse complement strand
TTGCTATAATAATTTATGAGGGAAAATAAAACCAAAGTAAAAATAATATGAAAAATAATATTCAAAAGTTAGAAGAACTATTCAAAAATATATCCCACCTCTCCCCAGAGCAGGTGGAAGATGTGGTTCACCAGTTCGTAAAAGTATTCGAGCAGCTGGTTACACAAATGCAAACCGGTAGCGAAAAAGATAAAGAGGAGGCCTTTGCTCAGGCAGAGAGCCTAAGAAATACTCTAGAAGCTCAAGCTGAGAAAATCCTAGAGCAGTCTGGATTTAGCTATAAAGAGATCCAAGAGTATGCCTCTAATAAAGAGAACTTCTCCGAAGAAGAGTGGAAATCTATGCAAGCTGCAAAAAAAGAGCTGGAAGAATACCAAAACCATTTAACAGAGCAAGGAGTAGTGGACAATCCCACTCCTAAAAAAGCTACGAGAAAGTTAAAGAAATCTGCTTGGATCCCCTCTTAAGGGGCTAGCAGCCATATATAATAATAAATAAACAGAATAAAAGTTATGGACATTACAAATATTCAATCCATCTATCTTGCCTCCTCTCAAAGTGAGAGCCAGCAGATAGAAGCAGAAAAAAGTCAGGTTAGCAAAGCTGTAATTTTGAAAAATGCAGCGGGTGTGGTAGCTCCATTGATCGACGCGCCCACTACCAATGCAGCGATTAGCCCTGATTTGCAGAAAGAGCTTACTTTTTACGAGGTGATCTCTGAGCTTTTCCTCCAATTCCAAAAGGGAGGTAATGCTGATCCTACTATCGTAAGTAAGCTAAAAAAGGAGCTCTTTCAAATGAAAGGAAATGTTCCTGCTGCTATTGAGAAGCAAGTAAACGAGGCTATAAACGATGTAATAGATCCTGATGTTTTTATAGGCGCCTATGCAGTAACTATGGGAAAGGAATGGGTCCTTCCCTTCTTGCAACAAAACAGTAACGCACTTGCCGGGTCTATTCCTGAAGGATATAACTATCAAATGTCGCTTATTACGATACAGCTTGCTTTAGTAAGCGATCCTGCTACTTCAGCCGAAATAGACCAAAACTTTTGGGGTATGCAGGAGATGGGATACAACATACCGCAATATTTCATGAACTATGCTTTTTCTATGGCAGGTGGAGATGCAGCAAAAGCAAAAAAGATCTATCAAAGTTTGGTAGCCTCCATGCCGGCTCCTATACAAAGCAGCCCCATGTATAAAGTGGCTTACCAAAATGCACAACAGTTGCTAGAGAACTTTCCTTCCAGTTGGACTAGGAATGATTATGCCAACATCCAGGTAAAGCTTGCTCTACATGACTTTTTTAGCAACATAAACAGTTAATACAATAATAAAAAAAATAATAAGGAAAATTATGGGTAACACAAATACACAAGTCAATCTTCAGCTTCTTGCAGCTCAAAGCGAAGTAAATCGCGTCGAGAGAACTGCAGAAGAAGAAAGAAAAAAACAAAATAAAATCATTGCAGCAACCCTTGTACTTTTATCAGTACAAGCAAGAAAGACAGTAAAAGGTTCTGCAAAAATGATGCAGAGCTCTGTAGCTCCATTGATTAACAATGATAGCTCCACTTCCAAATCAGGTGGTTCTGACAATAATGGCTATCCTGTAGACCCTAACTCTAAAGGTATGCCCGCTTGGATCACTCAGATTTTGCAAGAGATTAAAGATGGAGATTTGAAAGGAATCGAGCTTGTCCAGAAATTGCAGTCGGTTATTGACTATTTCAATACCAACAAAGATGCCAATAGTACCATGGGATTGGTGCAGGTACTGATCGCTATCAGCTCTATGTGGAAAAACTATTCCGGCGACACCAAGACTACGCTAAGCGCTATGATGGCAAACCTTGCTGATATGAAGGGTCCTAACGGACAGCCCTTTCCTATGATGCTAGCTAAATTTTTGAGAGATGCTAAGTTTTATGCTTCCGGCGGTTCTAAGGAAGAGACAGAGGCTTTCATAGATAAGATATTACAACAGTTGAACAGCTGTAGCAGTAACGCTTTTATCAGTAAATTGAAAGCTGCTATGGAGAATGTAAAAGGTTCCTTGCCGGACTTCTTTGAAGAACACTTGAAAGATGGAAAGCCAGACCTCGACTCAACCACAGCTTTCTGGATTCTAGATGGTGACGGTTCTACTAAATATGGTTTGGATGGAATGTACTCTTTTGCTAGCAGCTTAGACTTCCACAGCCAGTTTATGATCTACGTGAAAAACTTGATCAACCAGGTCCTAAAAACACATAAAAATGGATCTGAAGTAATCATGCTTCTTATCGCTTTGATCTTCGGTAGAATGGACAAGCAGCAGATGGACGTTGGAGCATATAGTGATATGAACAATGATCTATCAGGTGCATCAGAACTAGTAAACGAGATCCAGAAGATCTTCCAGAAAGATGAGACAATTACCAATGGTCAGTCTGGATGGAATCCTGATGATCTGAAGAAGATGATGAAAGATATTCACAACCTATTGAATGAGTTTAACGCGCAGAAAGGTAGATTTGGAAGCCTTGGTTCTGCTCTTACGAACTACTTCTCTAACCTGTTGAACCAAAAGATCAGTGGTACACCAGATGGTACCATTACTTTTGACCAGGCCTTCATGAAGTGGCAAGAGACTGGAAACAATGAATACCTTGCATCGATGACAAATGCCTTGAAATCGTGGGCTCCAGACCCCTCGAATCCGAACAAGACTATTACGATCTATAACAACATTATCAACGCTTTTAAATCGGCTCTACCGAGAATCAACGATAAAAGTAGCGTAGTAAACAATGAGATCCAACAGATTGTCTCTAACCTACAGTCAGAGATTGGTACCTCGAAGGATATCTTTGACAAGTGGAGCACTTGGAGTCAGACCATTGTTCAAGCCCTTGCTAGAGCAAATGCGTAATAAAAAATATAACCACCCCGGCAAGTGATCTTGCCGGGCTATAATAAATAATAAGGAGACATTATGACAGCAATGTATCAACAACAAGATCCGCACTCTGCAGATTCTACAAGCTACTTCGGTGGTCTGTATAATATTGCAGCGGCAGGAGCTTATAAAAAAGCTATTGGCTCTATCGTGGAAGATTCCGATATCTTATCACAAAACACCATCGTAGCCCTTACTATGGCCAATACGATGATTATGTCACTATTGAACCAATATATCGAGCAGAAGAACAAAAAGCTCCAGTATTGGACAGATAAGATTGATAGTCTGAAAAAAAGTAATGGTAAGATCAGTAAAGATGATACCAATACCTTACAGGCCTATCAGATTGACTATAACGAAGCCAGTTCTGCCTACCAGCCCTTTGAAGATACTTTGAATGCAACAACTAGTTCCTTCACAACCACTTCACAGACACTTGCGACCGACTTTAAAAACTTCATTCAGGTACTTGCTACCCTAGTACAATTACAAACCTATGTATCTCAAAAGGTCTAAGGAGAGGATAAAATGACGGTTATGCAAGAACAAGAAAAAGTACAGACGCTGCAATCTTCTTCGTTGGTAGCTGAGCTGTTAAAACCAAGCTCAGACCAGCCCAAGAAGGTAGAGCAGCAAAAGTTATCCTATGCACAGGCTGTATCTATGATGATTTCCGCTCTGTTAGAGATGGAGTCAAATGTGATGCAATCTGAATTGAAGGATCAGGAAAACCATTCCAAAATCCAAGAAATCTCTTCTTCTTTGAACCAAAAGGTCTTGGAGAAAGAGAAAAAAGAGGTAAAGAAGAATGCAGAAGCACAAAGACATCAGCACCATAGTGGATTTTTTGGAAGCCTATTCCATGCTATTATTGGAGCTGTATCCATCGTAATCGGTGGTCTTGTAGGAGGACCTGTAGGAATGGCCATTGCGGCTACCCTTTTTGCTCTTTCCGAGTCCGGTGCCTTAGACAAGATGTTTAGCTCCATGCACATCAATAACTCCTTTGCTAGATTTGCTGTAAAGATGGGAGTCATTATAGGTCTTTCCGCAGTAGGCGGAGGAGCAGGCTATGCTCTTAGCGGTAGCACAGAAGAAGCTGCAGCCGCAGGGGCTGATGAAGCGGGACAAGCTGCCGTAGGACAAGCTGTGGAACAAAATGGTAATGTTGCAGCAGAAGAGGCTCAAGAGCAGTCTACTACTAGAATGGCTAAAGCGAAAGCTTTTGCCAAACTGACAGCTGCAAGCTCCTTGCCTGCCGTAGATCCTACCTCTGACCTATTTTCCGGTCTTTTTGTAGCGATTGCTAAAGCAACAGGTG
>CAYPKB010000001.1:12289-24134 GCA_964411185.1 uncultured bacterium | reverse complement strand
TGGATCTGAGCAAAAGGCAAAAGAAGCAGCTCAAATTATGGCCACTGTCGCTAACGCGATTATCAGTATTGGAGTAAGTTACAGACTCTTTAGCAGTGATGCTTTTGAATCTTCGCAGTTCAAGTTTTTTGCTAGGAATCCAAAATTCTACTCCAACTTGAATACTGCAGCTAACGTAACGCTTGCAGGAGCAACCATTGGTGAAGGTGGAGCCAACATTGCAAAAGGTAAATTCCAGTTAGATCAGGCAGATATCGAAGAGGATATGGCTACCGCTTCCTATGAAAACCAGATCTTGCAAAATGTGGCTCAGATCTCAGGTATGATGGTAGATAGGTTAAAACAAAAAATACAAACTTTGGCCAGTAGATATGCAGAAGAAAATAGCGGATTTAGCGTATACCAATCAGCTATGTTCACAGCAGCTCAAGCCATATAATAAAAGAAGTTAAAAAAGAGGTAATAAAAATGAGAGATTTAGGACAATTTCAAACCGGATTATCCGGTACAACAGACCAGTCGCTAGAGGCACTTAAGGTCTCTATCAATGCGATGGTATTGGAAAATAAACAGCAATCCAATGAGATCTCCCTATTGGGTCTTACATCGAGCATGATGGCAGCCCTTACAAAAGAGAGTTTAGAATATAGGGCAGAACAGACTCGAATGGAAGCAGGACAGAGTCTTGCAACCGGTATTGGTAGTGCCCTTGGTGGTGGGATCAGCATAGGTACCCATCTCAAAGGAAATGGCGCCGTAAAGGCAGCCAGCGAAAAGGTCTCTGTGGCTAATGAGTATGAAAATAGGATCAATAATATTTTAAACAATCCAAATGCAAGACTATTGGAAGCACGAGCTCCTATCGAGGCAAATGACGCAGCGGCCTTACAGAAAAAAATTGATTCCGACAACAAGGTAAGCGAGCTACAAAGTTCTGACTTTACTGACAAAGACATGTTGGACCGAGATGAAGATACCATGAAAATGATGACAGATAAAGAGCTTAGAAATCTTAGAATGAAAGTAAAAGATGCTCAAAGATTGGCAAATGAAGAGCTCAACACAGCTCGATCCAACTTGAACAACAAAGCTTACATGCTCAATCAGATTGGACCGATGCTTGGGCAGTTTACATCAGCGGGATTACAGTTCAAGAAAGCTGATCTCATCGCAGACCAGGCAAAAACTGACGCTGCTTCTACTCTTGTAGGCAATACTTTCAAACAGATGGAGAATGCGCTGAACAACATTCTTTCTAGATTGAACAAATATGCCCAGTTGGCTGAAGCAAATGATTCGACGCAAAAAGCGATAGCATCAGCTGCAACAGCTGCCTAATAGTAGAAAGTAGGTTGCTACTTTCCCTCAGGCCGTCTCCTGCGAAAGCAGGAGGCGGTTTTTTTTTGATAGGAAACTATTGCGGACCATTTCTATTCTTTCTATGATGGTAGGCAGGAGCACGCGTCTTACCATGTTAGATGATTATCTTACTCTTTTATCTGAAGAACTCGATCTAGAACCTCCTCTTTCCTTGAATGATCAAAAAGAGGTGATCTTTTCTATATCGGATAAAGATATCTTGCTGAAAGATCTCTCACCAGGATTCTATTGTCATGCGCCGATTACCCCCCTCCCCGAAAAGAAAAGAGAAGATATTTTTATGCAGATTATGCAGGCTAATCTATTGGGGCAAGGAACGGGCGGTAGCATCATAGGATCAGATCAAGATGAGAAGAACTTGACACTCTCTCTTCATATCCCCTATGAAATAAATTATTCTACCTTTAAAGAAAAGGTGGAAGATTTTGTAAACTATCTCCTTTTTTGGCAGGAAAAAATCGAATCGATTGAAAAGGAGGCATTGCTGTAGCAGTCCATGGCTAGATATCTCATTACAGAAGAAGGTCCCTTAAAAGGTTTAATCATTGATTTAGAGGCAGGGCAAGAATGGATCTTAGGAAAAGATCCTGACCAATGCGACTATATTTTAGAAGATGAGACCATTGCAGAAAGACAGGTTCGCATTGAAAAAAGAGAAGATGGTATCTATCTCGAAAATTTGGACCCATCCAACCCCGCTCAAATCAACCAAAAAACGATATACGAACCCACTCTTTTGCAGGATGGAGATTTTCTAACCATAGGAGAAAATACTCTTCTCTACGTACAAGAAGAAGAGCAAACAACAGATCAATATGACACCATTTTTGAAGATGTAGAAGAAGAGCCTCTTATCGACTCAAAAAATGAAGAGACCGAGGAAGAGACAGTATCAGAAGATGAAGAAGAAAAGATCCCTTTTGAGAAAACTGTCTACGATACCATTTTCGAAGATTCTAAAGAATATGAGGAACTCCCTTTTCACCTCCTAGGTGAAACCCCCATGATTTTAAAGGTCATTACAGGACCCAATGCCGGCGCTGAAATTGGTCTGCAAAAAGATAGAAGCTATACCATAGGGAAAGATTCGAATAGCTGTGACATTGTCTTCCAAGATGTGAGCGTCTCCAGATCCCATGCTAAGCTCATCATTCAGCCTTCCGGAGAGATGACCATTGAAGATTTAGAATCAAAAAATGGCACTCTAGTAAATGGAGTGGCTATAGAAGAGCCTAAGCAAATCACCGGTCAAGATTTGATCCAATTGGGAACTACTACCTTTTTGATTATTGATCGTGAAGCTCTGGCTGAAACTATCTATGCACCTTCCGAAGATAGAGAAGAAGAGGAGATAAGCGAAGATAGAGAGGAAGAAGAGATAGAAGAGCCTCAAGAAAAAGTGGCTTGGAAAGATCGAATCATTCCTGTTAGACAGCTTGTCTTTGCAGGCGCTTTTCTCTTTGTGCTTTTTGTTGTTTTCTTAAGCTTTTTCTCTCTTTTCAAAACTGAAAAAGCTCAGATGGCCCATAAAGAAGAAGATGATCAAATCCAAGAAGTGATGCAGCTCTACCCCGCTGTACAATATACCTATAATCCAGCTAGTGGAAAGCTCTTTTTAACAGGCCATGTGATCAAATCGGTAGATTTGGAAAAACTCAATTACGAAATCGAAATGCTTCCTTTTGTCACAAAAACAGACAACAATATCGTCATTGACGAACTGGTAGCAAAATCTACCAATGACATCCTTGCTGAAAATACCAATTTCAGAGGAGTCTCTGTCACTATTCCTGAAGCTGGCACTTTCGCCGTGAGTGGATATTTGGAAAATGCCACCCAAGAAGAAAATCTCTCCGATTTTCTAACAGCCAATTTCCCCTATCTAGATAGATTACAGAATGAAGTGGTCAATGAAACGGAACTGAACCAACAAATAGGATCCATGCTGTTGGAAAAAGGATTTCCTGCCGTCTCTTACAAAATTACTAATGGCGAACTGGTATTAACAGGACGCTATAATGTAAAAAAAGAGAGATTCTACGACGATCTATTAGATAAATTTAAATATATCAAAGGGATAAGGCAAGTGAGAAACTTTGCACTCCCCTCCTCTCTTTCCGCTGCAAGTATTGATCTTTCGAAAAAATATTCCGTTACCGGTTACGCTATGGCCGACAGCAAAAATTACAGTGTAGTAATCAATGGAAAAATCTTTGTATTGGGACAAAGAATGGACGGAATGAAAATTACAGATATTGAAAAAGATACAATTCTTCTCGAAAAAGATGGAATAAACTATAAAATACAATATAGCCGTTAATGTGAGATAATTCTATGTTTGGTTTAGAAAAGAAAGAAAAAAAGAAAAAGTTTCAATTCGATTTAGAAGAAGAAATTTATAACAATCCAGATAAGGGAAGAAAACTCATAAAGCAAGCTGAAGAACGAATGGAAGAACTAAAAAAGCTTCTACGAGAAGGTTTGAAAGAAGAGGAATTCGAACAATTCGGAATCCTGCTACATGCGTACAGCGCAATGCAAAGAGTGCTTAAACGAATGCTGAAAAGTTAACAAGGAGTAAAACTCATGGCTGATTATATCAGTTCTGCCCACAAGGTCATCCTCTCATTCAAGACGTTGATCAACAACTACAAAAAACTGCAATCTTCACTAGTTGTACAAATTAAGGCGCTAGCTAGTAAATTGAGTCAGGCAGCCCCAGGACAATTTTTGCTATTGCAGTTCCAAATGAGTCAGGTAACTCAGGTAGGTGAGAGTATCTCCAACTTGATAAGCCAGGTAAATAGCGTGATTAACTCCGCAGTAAGAAACCAAAGAACACAATAAGTAATACTATTTTATGAGCAAATCTTTAGAAAAATTCAAAGAAGATGCGATCAATTTTTTAGAACTTGGATTTATTGCAGTCAACCAAGCAGATGAAGATGCATCAACCAAACTGTTCAAAGCAGCCAAATTATTAGATCCAGAAAATATCATGCCAACAGTAGGACAAGGATATCTCCATCTCCATAAACTGGAACTGAGAGAAGCATGTCATCTATTTGAGGAAGTATTACGAAAGGATCCAGACAATGATATGGCAAAAACCTTTCTAGGACTTTGCTTGACCTTTTCTCCTACTGCAGTAAGCCAAGGAGAAGAGTTACTGGAAAAGATGACCCATTCTAAAGATGGGCAGATCAAAGAACTTTCTCATACTGCCTTAGATTTTGTTGACAAATTTATCAAAAAGGAACAGTCCCCTTTGGAAGTGCAAACGAAAAAAAACAAAAAGGATAAATCATGAGAGAGCCTACAGAACCTATCGAACCTAGTAAACCTGTAGAAAGCAAACCTAAGGTTACTCCCAAACCTTCCGATTTTCAGGCCCATATGGAACCTGGCTCTACAGCTGCCACAGGTGGCAGCGGAGTCTCTCCTATGGAAGCATTGCAACAGCCATCTATCCAAGGAACGCCTACAGCTGACACCCTCTTAAATCAAGTACAGTCAGCCCAAGGAAACTTACACGAAATTCATGATAAACTCCAGACTCCCAACCTCACTTTCAAACGACAACACCAAACACTTCTTCGAGATAAACTCGATGATGCTTTTTCTCATATCCAAGCTGCCAATAAAAAAATGGGCCTTCCTGCTGCAGGCCCAACAAAGCTACCTCAAGATGCAGGTCCTGTTACCAAATTTTTGCAATATGTAACAGATGGCCAAAATGAATTGGTAGCTACCCAACAACATCTCCAAGAAATGGCAAAAAAACCAGGTTCTATGGACCCTGCAGATATGCTACTTGTGCAAGTAAAACTTTCACAAGCACAGCAAGAGTTGGAATATGCTTCTGTTTTACTTAGTAAAGTAATTGATGTATTTAAGCAGATGCTCAATATACAAATTTAAAGGAATGGCTTGGACACTCTTGATAAATTACTCTCTCATTTAGATGAAGTAGAACTTACAACCGTTCATGGAAGGATTACGGAAGCGGTAGGAACGCTCCTAAAGGCCGTGATCCCTCAAGTGAAGATGGGAGAAGTCTGCATCATTAAAAGAGAGGGAGATCCACTCATTGCAGAAGTAGTGGGCTTTACCAAAGAAGAGGTTCTTCTCTCTCCTTTAGGAGAGATGCATGGAATCGGACCTTCTTCCGAAGTAATTCCCATGCGTATTCCTTTGCATATTAAAGTGGGAAAAAATCTCCTAGGCAGAATTTGTGATGGATTGGGAAATCTTATTGATGACAAAGGTGAAGTTGACCTCCCTGACTCTGCTCCCGTGGTAGCTCCGCCACCTGATCCTTTGAAAAGAAAAATTATTGATACTCCTCTTTCCGTCGGAGTAAAAGCTATCGATGGGGTTCTAACCTGTGGGGAAGGACAAAGAGTCGGGATTTTTGCTGCAGCAGGTGTCGGTAAATCAACTCTTTTGGGAATGATTGCACGAAATGCCAAAGCCGATGTCAATGTCATCTCATTAATTGGAGAAAGAGGAAGAGAAGTGCGAGAGTTCATCAAAAACGACCTTGGAGAAGAGGGTATGGCACGCTCTGTTGTCATCGTTTCCACATCAGACCAAGCTCCTCAACTGCGAATCAATGCAGCCTATGTGGGCACTGCCATTGCAGAATATTTTCGAAGCCAGGGAAAATCTGTTATTTTGATGATGGACTCTGTGACAAGATTTGCCAGAGCCCTTAGGGAGATTGGACTAGCTGCAGGAGAGCCTCCTGCAAGAGCAGGCTATACACCTTCCGTTTTTGCTACCCTACCTAAGTTATTAGAGCGCTCCGGTACCAGCGATAAAGGAACCATTACTGGTCTGTACACCATTCTGGTAGCAGGAGACGATATCAATGAACCTGTAGCAGATGAAGTGCGCTCTATTTTGGATGGACACATAGTATTATCATCGGAGTTAGCACGGCAACATCACTATCCCGCCATTGATGTATTAGCCTCTATCAGTCGTATCATCACTCATATTACCACTCCAGAACACCAAGAGTTCATAGCAAAAATCCGTGAAGTATTGGCCAATTACCGAAAAAATGAACTCCTCATTCGTATAGGAGAATATAAACCGGGATCCGATAAAGATGCAGATTTTGCTATCAAATATATTGATCGTGTAAATGAATTTCTTAAACAACGAGTAGATGAAAAATCGACTTTTGAAGAAACACTCCAAGAACTCAAAAGACTTTTCTAACCAGCCATGAACGGATTGCGCTATCCCCTTGCCCAACTCATGACCATCAAACAAAATCGGTATGACCAAGCCGTAAAAGTGTTGGAAGAGAAAAAAGAGGCCCTCAAAAAAGAGGAAGAAAAATTAGAAGAATTAGAAAAAAAACGCGATAAAGCATTAGAACACAAAAATGATAAATTGGCCCAACTCCGAGAAGAGATGGACCGTGGAACAACAAGTACCAAGATCGAACAGATGAGAAATTATCTCAAAGAGGTCGATGAAAAACTCAAAGCAGAGCAAAATAAAGTAGATTCCCAAAAGAAAGTGGTAGAACAAGCAGAAAAACAGGTCGAAGTAGCTAGAGACGACATGTATGCTAAAAGAAAAGATGTAGAAAAATTAGAGCTGCATAAAAAAGAGTGGGAAAAAGAAGTAAAAATCCACACGGAAAGGCAAGAAGCCTTGGAACATGATGAACTGGGTTCTGCAGGCCACACTGTTCGAAAAATAGAAAAGAAAAAACATAAAAGGAAATAGTATGGGTGAAGTAAGAAGACCGGGCCCTCCTCCCCCTCCGGAGAGAAGAAACTCTCCTCCGGACTCCAAAGAATTCCGAGAGAAAATGCGCAAAGTGGAAAAGGTGGAAAAACCGGGTGAAGTGGATCCTGAAGAAAAACAGGAAAGAAGAAAATTTGCCAAAGATGTCGAAGAAGAATCCCAACAAGAAGATGAACGTCTTACGCCTTTAGATGCCATTTTCGGAAGAAGAAAACCGGAAACAGACATTTTTGGGAGAAATGTGCCTGAAGATGATGAGAAAGTGCAGCAAAATTATGGGAACCCCACAAAATCCAACATATCTTCCCCTCCCTTCACAAGAGAAAAAGATAGTGATGAACTCCCTACTTCTCATCAATTTTGGGGACAAAAAACAAGCGAAGGCAAACCGCAGCAACAAGCTGAAGCGGAAGATGGCAAAAAAAAGGGAGACGAAGTTGTCTTACCTGAACAAAAAAAAGGGAAAACTGAGGGATCTTCCCCTTCTAAACCAATGACAGAAGAGGAAGCTTCAACTAAAGCTCTTTCCCAAAAAGAGAAAGAAGAGCTAGCGGCATTAGCAGGAAAAAAAGGGGAAGTGAAAGAAATTGCAGGTGCTCCTGAAAAAGAAGAAAAGCCAAAAATAGACCAGAAAGAACGAGAGAAGATTGCAAAAAAAGAGGTAGATGAAAAAACCACCGTCTCTTCTATCCATGAGAAGAGAAAAAGAGAAGAAAAGGCAAAAGAAAAATATGGTAATTTAGAAGGATTAGCCAAAAGTTTTTCTCCTATCACTCTATTTGCTGACAGCAAAGAAGATGGAAAGACCATTCCCATTGCATCTACCCCACAACCTATAGCCCCTGAAGTGATATCGCAAGCAGTAGGTGCTACTACAAGAGCAGCCCCCTATCTATCTCCTGGGGTACAAGATCTATTCACGCAGATGGTATCAACCATTATAGTAATGCAATCACAAGGAGTTACAACTACTCAAGTTACCCTCTCCTCTGCCGCATTTCTCAATACAGCCTTTCAGGGAGCCACCATTACATTTCAAAGATATGCTACCGCACCAGACTCTTATAACATTATTCTTTCAGGTTCAAACCAAGCAGTCTCGCTTTTTAACCAAAACTTGCCCGCTTTAGAAAGAGCTTTCAAACAAAGCAACCTCCCTTTTCGCATAGGAAGATTAGAAGCTGAATATGGAGAGGAAAGACATCTAATACGAAGGAAAAAAGGGGCTAGAGAAAAGGAAGATCAATGAAAAAGTTACCCTGGGTTAAAGAAATCACACGAGATCTATTCGATTTGTATAACCAACCTCTTTTGGGATCTTTTCCTTTTTCTTGGGAAGAGTTTTCTCAAAAGATCGGAAAAGATTTACAGATCGACTCTCTTTCGGTAGAACCTGAATCACTCTCCTGGGAAACAAAAGAAAATTTACTCCTTTCCACTGGAGACCACAGCCAAGTACTCTCCTTCCAAGCAGACCCACTAGATGGTGAAATTTTTTGGCTTATGGAACAACGGGAGATTGCAAAACTGGTAAACCTGTTTACCGCCCAAAAATCCCATGACATAGGATTTTCTTCAGAGATTTTACAAGAAGGCTATTACCATTACCTTGTAACACTTGCTCTTGAAGTTATTTCAAGCCATCCCCTTTTTGCCTCTCTTTCTATTTCTATGAGAGAACACAATACATTACCTGAAACTCTTCTAGTCCGAGAAATTAAAATCACCTATAAAGGAAAAAGTGTTTATGGAAGAGTTGCCCTTTCTCCTGTAATGCAAAAATCATGGGTCTCTTTCATACAAAATAATCCCCCTGCTCCTTCAACTTGGGAGGATAAGCTACCAATACCATTGAGACTAGTCATTGCAAAAATGATGGTCTCAAAAGAAGAAGATTGGAAAGTGGGAAGTTATCTTCTTTTACCAAAATCCGACTATGATTTCTTATCAAAAAGAGGCAAACTTACCCTATTTGCTCACACATTTCCTCTGGCAGAATTAGATGCAGAAGAAGGAAGAGCTTTGATCACAACATTGCAAATGCATGAGGACGCAATCATGGAAGAAAATGAAACTACTTTAGAAACCCTTCCTATAGAAATATCTGTAGAGTTGGCACGCTTCCACTTACCATTGAACAAAATTACTGAATTAGAAGAAGGAGCTACTCTAGAACTACCTCCGGTAGGAGAAAAAGTCTCTCTTTTAGCCAATGGCAAAAAGATAGCATCCGGTGAACTTCTCTACGTTGGTGATCAACTAGCTGTACGACTAGAAGAAATTTCTAAATGAAATTTCTTCTAGGACGATAAGAGTATGCCGAGAAAATATAACAGAAAAAAATAAACCAACTATTTTTTCTCGCAATTTTTCCTAATAAAATTTCTTTTTCTTATGGGTGGAATCTTTGAATAGTTTATCATGTATTTTCCCGCGGGGAAGTATTTGCATAATAATGAGAACCTATTTTACGATTCAAAAGAGGTCGCCATGGTGATGCATCGCCCAAAAGATGCGCGTTTCAGTAGGTTTTTTTCCAGAGAAGGCATGAAAGGTATCATTTTCACAGCTCTTTTCTTTCTTTTCTCTTTCACACATGTGGAAGCGAAAAGCGATGATGAATATACCATCAATTTTAACAATGTTTCGATAGAAGAATACTTACGTTTTGTCAGTAAAATAACCAACATCAATTTCATCTACCAAGAGGAAGATCTTAATTTTACCGTTACAGTGGTCTCTGAAGATCCCACTACGCCGGATAATGTAATGTCTACTCTTGCACAAGTTTTGCGCATTAATGGATTGACGTTACTTGAGCAAGATGGAAACTTGGTAATTCATAAAAATCCCAACGTAAAACAATTTGCAAAACTTGTTTTCGATGGAGAAAAAATCGATAAGCGATATCCACTCATTACAAAAGTTTTTTCAATAAAAAATGAAAAAGCAGAAGCGGTAGAAGCAATAATCAAACCGATGATCTCCGAAAGTGCTATCTTAGAGTTATCATCAGGAACTAATCAACTCATCCTCACTGATATCACAGCCAATGTGGAGAAAGTATCACTCCTTATAGAAAATTTAGATTCTCCTAGTTCACCTCTTTCTGTAGAAACCTATAGAGTCAAACATAATTCACCAGATTTTCTGATTAGTATGGCGAATCAGATTATCTCACCCTTGACACAGGGAAACCCTTTTTTGATGGTTCCTCAAACAAGAACAAATACCATATTTTTGGTCTCCACTCCCGCTTTGATAGATAAAGGAGTAAGTATTCTCCACTCTCTAGATTCCACACCCAAAATTAAAAAGGGAATCGAAGAACTGAAGCCGGAAAATGTCCTAATTTATAAAACGAAATTCCATAGCCCTTCTGACATAGCTGACAGCCTTAAGACCATGGCAAAAGATATGGAAAAAAATGGATATATTGAGAGCGGTTTTCTACGAACGATTGATAGCGTAAGTATTATCAACGAAACAAACTCTCTTCTCTTCACAGGAGATGCAGCCTCTCTTCCCAAAGTTAGAGAAATTTTGGAAATATTGGATTCTGCCACCTCTGATGAAGAGATGGAGATGCAAGACTCTTTTTACATCTATAAACCCAAACATAAAACTCCAAAAGAGATCAAAAAGGCCATTGATGAATTGGTAGATAGCCTAGAAGACTCAAAAATGGGCAATCAACAATTGATGAGCATTTTAAAAAATGCTCAAGTAGTCTCCTTGATCCAATCCGTAGTTTTCTCAGGAGATCCCTCCTCCTTTAAAAAGATCCAAGAAATCTTAGGGTCATTGGATATCCCTTGTGCTTCTGATGCTTCCTTTGAATCCTCTTTTTATCTCTACCAACTGCAACATATCGATCCAGAAACCTTGAAAACTGTATTGATGGATATGGCCAAGAATTTGGACAAATCAGGGGTATGCGAAGAAGGATTGGTAGATGTTATTCGTTCTATGAAATATGTCAAAGGATCAGCCTCTGTCCTTTTTACAGGAAATCGCAATGCCCTTAAAAGATTAGAAGAGGTTCTTCCATCCATTGATAAAAAATCGATGATCAGTGGAGCCCTCTCTTCTAAATCTCAGTTTTTTGCCTATAAACCCAAATTCTTGAGCGGGGAAGAGATTGAAGATTCTCTGAAAGAGTATGCTGAGAGTTTTGAAGATGCCCATCTGGCAGATAGCGATCTACTGCGCTCTCTCAAAACAATGAAATATGTTCAATCCACCAACACTTTATTGTTCACTGGAGATCCTGAAACATTGAATAAATTAGAGGGGTTGATCTCGACTATTGATGTCAAAGGTGGCCCTTCACAGAAAGAGTTTTACCTCTATCAATTACAATATGTAACCAAAGATCAACTAGAAAACTATCTAGACCAAATCGCAAAGAATCTCAATCGCAAAGAACTTACACAGAAAAATCTGTATGAAACAATAGAATCGATGAAATGGGTTGATCAATCCCACTCCTTTATGTTCAAAGGCGATGCACAATCGATAGAAAAAATTAAGACATTGATCCAAGATTTCGATTCAGCTGATCAAAAAAGAGCTCCAGGACAATCTACATTTTTGATGTATGAGTTGAAAAATGTCTCTGAAGATCAAATGGACAGCTTTCTTAAAGAAGTGGCTAGAAATCTAAAAGCTTCAGATATTGGAGAAGATAATCTCA
>CAYPKB010000001.1:0-12279 GCA_964411185.1 uncultured bacterium | reverse complement strand
CAAATGGATCCCTCAGTCCCAAGCCTATATGTTTTCTGGTTCTCAAGAAACTCTGCAAAGAGTCAAAGAGATTCTACAAGATTTTGATGTACAATCGGAAAGCAGAAGAAGAACAACCTACTATGTCTACCATCTGAAAAATGTTCAGGGACCTCTTGTGGAAGAAAGGCTGGAAGAATTTGCGAAGAAAATGAAAGCTTCCGGACTAAAAAATACAGGTGTTCTTCAGGTCATAGATAATATCAAATATATCAAGGATACCAACTCTCTGCTCCTTACCGGTGATGAGAAATCTATTGAAGAGGTAAAGATCCTCATCGAAGAATATGACACAGGCGAGGCTGTCTCCATCGCTTCCGATTTTTTCATGTACCGTCCGCAATATGTTTCTGCAGAGCAGATCGAAGATCAACTGCAAGATATTGGTGAAAATCTAAAAAAAGGAAATCTTGCAGACGAAGCTCTTTTACAAGCTATTTCTAGTGTCCACTATAGCGACCAAAACCGTTCCCTCATTTTTACGGGAACACCAGAAGCTTTGCAAAAAGTGGAGGGATTAATCAAAGAGATCGATGTTCCGGGAGCGGCAGAGCCTGGCATCCAACATATGGGACAAGTGACATTTCTTTTATACAAACTCAAATTTGCCAATGGGCCGAACATTGTTCACTCCATCCAAGGAATTGCACAAGATTTAAAACGCTCGCAATCAGAGCCAGCCTTTTTAGCGGCTCTGGAAAGCATGAAGTATATCAAAGAGACAAACTCTCTACTTTTCACTGGTACAACAGAAGCCTTAGAAAAGGTACAACGCCTCATAGAAAAGTTTGATGTTCCCTCTGAAGGAGAAGGTCCTTCTGGTCCTTCTACCTATTTTGTATATAAGCCTGAATATGTAGCAGGTCCTGAGCTGGAACAACTTCTCAAAGATTTCATCAACCATCTCTCTGCTACAGGGCTGGCTGATCCTTCTCTATTCCAGGCAGTACGTTCTGTCAAATGGGTAGAGAAAACCAATAGCCTGATTTTTACAGGAACGCAAGATGCAGTAGATAAAATCAAAGAACTACTCAGAAGTTTTGATGTTCCTGGAGGTGAAGGTCTTGCTCCTACAGCCATTCAAGATTTGGATAGCACAAGCTTTCTAGTCTACAAATTGCAATATCACAAAGGAGATGAAATACAAGGGGCCTTACGACAAATTGGGCAAGATCTGATAGAAAACAAATCCAAGCTCAATGAAAATCTATTGCAAGCTATCCAATCCATCCAATGGTTGAAAGTAACCAACTCCCTACTCTGCACTGGCGATCAAAGTACGTTGACACGTTTAAAAGAGCTGATCAAAAATTTAGATGTACCCCTCAAGCAAGTATTTATAGAAATTCTTGTCATCCGTACTACGCTTACAAATATGCTCAACATTGGATTAGACTGGGGCAGTAAATTCAAAGTAAAAGATAAATTCGCTGGAAATCTGAGTAATTTCAGCAATAATACGCTGAACAACAATCCAGACTTCATTTCCGGATTTTCCAATGTCAACGCTACAAGATTTCCCCAGCCAACAGATACCGGACTGAACAGCGGATTGGATCTCGGTATTATTGGTGATATTATCTGGCACAAAGGTAAATCTTTTGTCTCTCTAGCCTCTTTACTGCGTGCATTACAGCAAGACTCTGAAACATCTATTGTACTAACACCAAAAATCCTTACGCAAGATAACAAAACTTCCTCCATCTTTATCGGGCAGAACATACCCTATGTCGGATCTTTTGTTTCCAATACCGGCAGCAATGCAACCGTTGAGACTACTAACCTCGAATATAGAGATGTAGGTGTGAACCTTGTTATCACTCCTGTATTGGGAAATTCAGATATTGTTACCCTGGATATTCAGCTCGAAAATAGTACTGTAGCAACCGATGCTGAAGGGAACCTCACTATCAATACAGATAATACGATTGTAAATGGTATTACCACAGATAGAACTACTATGAACACAACCGTTCATGTCCCCAATCAGAGCTTTTTGGTCCTTAGCGGAAATGTCGACATCTTAAAATCTAGACAAAGAGAAGGAATCCCTTGCCTTGGAGGCATACCCTATTTAGGAGCTGCCTTCTCTCAATTGATTAGTAGCGATACGAGAAACAATTTGGTAATCTTTATCAAACCGCATATCATCACCAGCCATAGAGATATTACAGAGCTTACCAGCCATCAAGAAGACCTTTTCCGGGAAAATTCAGGTAGTGGTGATCTAGAATATGATTTTGATGAAGGTATGGAACTTCTAAAATCTTTCGATGATGAATAGATGTTTACTTTTCCTCCTTCTCCTATCGGCCTCTTGTTATAGGGTGCAGGATAAAATAGAACCAAAAATCTCTTCCGTACGAGAAGAGCAACATGTGCTAAGTCGATCTTCTCCTTTTGCTCCCCTATCTACATCTGAAAGAAACAGCGATTGGGGCCGCGAATATTCTATCGCTCTTGCCTTTGCTAGAGAATATGATCTCTACCGGGCTATCTCTACTTTCAAAAGGGCCAAAGTTCTCATTCCCAAAGAGGAAGAAAGGTCTTTAGAGATTGATTACTTTATCATCTATTGCTACTACCTCGCCAAAAAATATGAAGATGCTTTGATCACCTTCGAAACCTCTCCTTTGATACGAATTGATCCCACCTTTGCAGCCTATGAAGATCTTTTAATTATGCTCCATGAATCCTATCTAGAAATTGGAAATGAAGAAAAATCAGAACATATGCTGGATCTTTTGGAACAAAAGTCTCCTGAAGAAGCGGAAAAATTACTATTATCGGATGCTATATCACATGGTGATATCTCTCTTTTAGAAGAAAAGAGAGAAGAATATCCTTACCTAGATCCTCTTCTGGTGCGCTATGCAAAAGAGAAAAAGTCCGTAGGAAAAGCACAACTCTTCAATGCACTTTTCCCAGGAGCCGGCTATATGTATGTCGGTTTATATAAAAGCGCTTTCACCTCTGTCATGCTCAATGGTCTTTTCATCTATGCTACCTATTATTTCTTTCATACAGGGCATATCGCTGCAGGAGCCATCACTTTGAGTTTCGAGATGGGATGGTACTTCGGAGGTATCTACGGAGCAGGAGAACAGGCAAAATATTACAATGAAAGGGTATACGAGAAACTTGCCCATGGTGTAATGAATAAAGAAAACCTATTTCCCGTTCTTATGCTTCAGTGGGGTTTTTAATGAAATTATGGCTCCTACTTTTACTTCCCATATTGCTCTTCGGAAGAGGATATGAAGAACCTTGGGGTAAAGATTGCAACCTCTCTTATCAGAAAAAAAACTCCCTATCACAGAAAAAATCTTTAGCTTCTAAAGCTGCCCATTCGGTAATCCATTTCCATCAAAAATTTTTAAGTCAAGCTCCAAATATATGGAACTTGCCATAGAACGATATGGATTTTTACGGGGCTTTGTCATGGGATGTGATCGTCTTTTGCGAGAAAACAATGAAGAATGGGTCTACCGAAAAATAGAAGCGGGAGACCGCGTCTTCAAATATGATCCTGCTAGCTTAGACAAGCGTTAAACTCTCCCATTTTCTGGAGACTCTTTTCCCTTCACTAGTATTACTAGCTATTTTCCGGGATTTTCAGGTAACCTGCTTGCCCCAAAAATAGCATAATATATGTCAGCAATCTCCTCATCCAAAACGGATCAAACTATTCAATGCGCCGCTTACAAAGGAGCAGAATCCTTTCTGCAAGATCTATCAGATGCTCCCAATCCGCAACAAGCAGGTAAAGCTGTGCAAAAGATTGCCATGCGCGCAGCAAAAGAACTCTACCATGATCTGCCCCTAGAGTTGCATGACTCTCTTTTTACTCTGATTGAAACCACTCCTTCAGATACTCAAAGTGAAAATAAAGTAACCAAGAGCTCACAAAACTCTATTTCCAAAGCAGAAAGAGTATGGAATCTCTTTTTCCCTCTTCTCACTTCTCTCCCCAATCGATACGAGGTTTTTTCTTTCTCCACTTTCACTTTTGATCCATTTATAATTCCAAAGGGCTCCTATCAAAAGTTCCTCACTACTCTACCCACTCTACATAAGGAAGTATGGACACCCTTTGTAAAAAGATTTTCACATTACGAGAAGCGCGCCTCCGCTATACAACTCCTTTTGCAACATACTTCGACTGCCCAAAATAACCGATTGATTCCGGTTGCGGCAGAGCATGGACTGGCGGATCTTACGCTAGCGATTATGGAGTCTAAACATGTAGATTGGTTTTATTATTACCAAGCTTATGAAAGAGCCCAAGAGCATGAACAAAAAGAGGTAGTTTCTTGCTTGGATCCATTCGATCCATTGAGAACTTATCAAGGCATTCATCCTTTTTTCACAAATCTATGGAGAGAACCAGATCCTTTATCCATTTTGCAAGAAAGTGATGTGAGAAAGGTCCTCAAGAAAGTCGCAGAAGAGTTATACGAAGAGTTGCAACAAGACAAGGAAACAAATTCTTTTGTACGAGAACTGCTTTCAGAAACAAGTGAAATCGATTCTTTTTTCTTACAAGAGAGCTATACACCGATACAGAAATCAGTTTTTGTAGGATCCAATAGGAGAGAAGCAGAAAGAATATTGGACCTTTTTTTACCTCTAATGGTTTGTATCCCTGTCTATTTGTATCAACCTGGGATCTACTGTGAGTCTCCTCCAGATAAGATACCCTCCAATGAGTCATATAAAAAAATAATCACTTCTATAAGAGACTCAGAACTATGTGTAGCCAATTTTTTGATAAAATTACTCGCTTTCAGGAAGTATGATTGCTTTTTTGCTATCAATCTCTTTGTAAAGCTTATTGATGAATCTCAATTGGAGAGCCTTTTTTCTTATGGATGTCAACATGGTGAAGTAAGGGTTTTGCATGCAATTATAACTGAAAGAACATCTGAAAAAGACAAAGAAAAGATAATAAATACCGCATGCAAAAATGCATATGATAAAAGGATATATTCTACAGTGACCTATCTTTTTACTGTGCAACACAAATATATCTCAGTGGCTACAGCAGAAGAGCTCCTTCTGCATCTTGCAAACAAAGAATATACAAAAAAAAGTCTACCTTCTTTGCAAGAATTACAAGAAGAGGAGAAAAAAGAGGATGAAGAGATTGCCACAGTCATACTGCAAACAAAAGGAATAGAAATAAATCTTTATACTCTGGTAAAAATCTTCGAAAAATTTTCCAATGAACAAATCCAAGCTAAGATAAGCGAATGCATTTTTTGAAATCGATTTTCGAATAGAGCAAAACTTGCATTGAGACTATTGTAGCCTACAAATGAGGTATGTATGTCATCTATTTCTCAAGAACTTCCCTGTGCATTGACACATTATTCTAATAGTGAGTCATTTTTGCAGGCCTTTTGTAAATCTTCCAATCCAAAGCTCCTTCTCCAAAATAAAGCAGTAGAAAAGGTAGCTCAAGAGGTGGGAAGAAACCTTTATTCCACTTTACAAGTGAAAGCAGGCCTTCATAATTTTGTTGTTTCTCTCATTGAGAAACACTCTTCGAGAAATGAGTCAAAGAGATCATCTTCTCAGGTTGACAAAACCCAAGCAACAGCAAGATCTGTCTTTAGAGCTTTTACTCCTCTTCTTGCATCAATCCCCAATCATTCAAGGAAGAGATGGGATAATTTACAACTTAAAGCAGTACCTGTACCCATTTACAAAACTCGCTATGAAGAGATAATAGATTCTTTATCTCGTTTGGACAACGAAAACCTCTCCCTTTTATCAAGCAGGTTGCAGCTTTTCCCAATAGATGATCGCGCCTTCTCTGTAAGTCTTATCGTAGAAAAAATTACAAGTGAACAAGCAAACCATTTCATTTCTTTGGCTGTAGAAGAAGATATGGTTGATTTGACGGATGCTCTTATGAAGTCGAAAAAGGTAAGTTGGCATGTGTATTTTCAGGCACGAAAAAAGGCATTCGATGCAGACCGTTCTAATATTTTCGGTTGTTTACAAAAATATAACCCCCTGACTACCTATACAACTCCCGAAGAATTTTTACCTCTTCTTGCAGAGGCTTCAGACCTCCCCCATTTGCTACAAGATAAAAAAATCCAAGAGGCAATGAACTCTGCTGCTCTAGATCTTTATCAAAGTTTGGAAGCAGATCCAGAGACTCATAATCGAATTCTTTCACTTCTGGAAAAGTCTTCGTCTACCCATAAGTCAGAAGCAAAAGAAAATGCTACGCAACAAGATAAAAAAGGAAAAGCCAAGGAAATTTTCGATGCTTTTCTACCTCTTATAGTCTCCATTCCTTCGAAAAAACAAAACATTCTAACCGGAGGAAATGGCTATAAGTCGATCATGGATTCTTTATCACAATTGTATTCTGCTGATTATGAATCTCTAGCAGACGGACTCCAGGAATTCTCCGAAGCTGATCGTACTTTTGCTATCACTTTCCTTGCAGAAGAGATCTCTATGAAACGGGCTAATGAGTTATTTATACTAGCTGCAGACCGAGATATGGTAGATCTCGCACACGCCCTCCTGCAAAGAAAAAAAGTCTCACCGCATCATTTTTTCTTGGCGTTAGATAAGGCAGTGAAAGAGGGAAAGCAAAAGGTGGTAAAAGATCTACTTCTTTTTCATCCTTTAGAGACCTTCCAAGGAATCAGCTCTTTTTTCACGAGCTTAAGAGAAAAAGATGGGGTTTCCCAGCTTCTACAACAACCAAAGATAGCCAAACTTTTTTCTCAGATCAGAGAGAACCTTTACCAAGAGTTGAAAGAAGATGCCACAACTTACAAAACGATAGTAGAATTGCTTCCTAAGAAAAAGTCTTCAGAAAGATCCCCTGAAGATGAGTCGAAGGATGATACTACGCCAAACAGTTCTCCAAAGGAAGAATCAAAAAGAATTATGGATGCCTTTTTGCCTCTTTTTGTATCCCTTCCTGGAAAGGAATATCAACATAGAGAGCAACCAAATAATGGCTCCTATAAAGAGCTCATTGCTTCTATCAGAAAATTTGACTGTAGGGATCTTAAAAATCTGTTAGATATGCTGCAAAAAGAGTTCAGAGAATATGACTGCTCCATCATCTTTTCTCTTATAGCAAAAGAAGTACCCGATTCTGTAGTCCAAGAGCTTTTTGAACTGTCAGCTACATATGGACATTCGGATCTAATCAAAGCGCTTGTAGAAAAAAGGGATATAACTGATATCCAATCAGCTTTTGAGACGGCATGTATAACAGGAAAGAGTGATATAGTAGATTACTTTTTAACAACGCATGGAAATTTGATTACGATATCAGCAACGTTGATAGTTGCAGTGGATGAATCGATAGCCATGAATGTGATTGAAAAAATGGGAAATGAGATCAAATTAAGCGCTCTTTTAGGAGCTCTGGATTATACAACCAATGCCCGATTGCAAGATAAATTAATAGAATTGTACCGCGCCAGAATAGAAAAAATGGAAGAAAGAAACTGTTTAAACCATCTATTGGGTGTTTTAGATCTGATAACCAGTAACTCTGCCTTTGACAAATTCAATAAAATCTATCAGGAAAAAACGAATAGCTTTAAAGAGAAAAAACGGTCTATCAGAAAAAAGGAAGAAGAATTTGCTTCTTCTTTAAGTCAAATGAACGAGTCTGCAGCACTTGATTTTATAGAAAAAGAAGGGAAGGAGATTGGCTTAAGAGCCTTCCAATTAGCTATGAAACAAACATCTAACCAACGAGTAGAGGCTAAACTCCAAGAAACCTTCCAGAGGAAAAAGGAAGAAGTTCTTCAAGAGATTTTGCAACAATGGAAAGAAAAGAATACCTGAAAATAGTTTCAAGAGGCCCTTATCAAGATAAAGGCCTCTTTGCACTTGAATCCTTTCGTGTAAAGATTACTGAACCGAGCAGCTATCCTTTACAAAATTTTTGAGATTGAACCTTTTTTCCAAATGCAAAAGTAGCTTTTTGTTATATTTTTTCTGAGCTATTTGTTTCAATTCTTTTACCATATTAAAAGAGATCTTTGCACAAGCTGGATGATCAAGTCCCTTGACTAGTAACTCTTCATTTTCTGTTTGAATAGCTCTTTTGAGTATATCTCTTAGCCTACAAGAAAATGACTCTAAATGATTTTCTCCGAAAGGTACTAATATTAGCATAAAGTCAATCTCTTCCCGGAGTTCTTTAGAGGAGGAATTCCAGTCTTGGAACGTTATATAAGGCATGATATTAGGTATGGGAGAAGACCAACTGCGCATAGCTTTTTCACTCTCTTTTCTGATGGTCTGCACCATTGTCACACTTTCTGTCGATAAAGCTTTTGTGAAAAGATGTGGATAATCTGTTAGACGAATTGCCGGATGAGATAATCCTTCTTTTAGCTCATCTTTCAACTTGTTTTCTATAAGGTATGTTAGATCATCCATGTGAAATTTCATATATTTCAGGAAGTCAGCATAACATTTTGGAAGTTCCTTTTTAAATTCCGCTAGAACTGTATAGTGTTGAGAAAATTTTCCTCTAAGATGAAGAGAAATGAAACTTTCCCATTTTTTCGTGATATCCTCATCTGGATATTTTTTTGATAAACGAATAAGCAAAGAAACTGCTTTATCAAAAGGAATATGATGAAAGGAAAGAGTGAATCTCTGCTCTGAGGGACCTGCTACATAACTATCCTGGGTGGGTGGAGAAAAAAAGGAATATTCCAACCATTTTTTGGTTTGGGAAAAATCTTTGGAAAGGATGCTGGTAAGAATATCTACTCTTCTCACATGAGGCACAGATGCAATATTTTTGTGATTCAATAGAAGATGAAGACGGCTCTCTTGTTGTTGATCAATTACATATAGCAAAAGTTTAGAGAGAGTATCTATATTTAGCGAAGATAGATCCAGTTCGAAAAAGCTGTTGATTCTGGGATTATTTTTCTTTGCAATAGCCTCTTGCATAAATCTATTGAAATTTTCACAACTAATATTTTTAACAAAAGACGATGAGAGCAGGTTATCTACCATTGCTTCTTTCCTTCGATCAAAAGATTGCATGAGCAGATAGTTGTATAAGCTGGACCGTTTATCTGAATTGGCAGCTACTAACAAGAAGGTAAAAGCTGCCATGGTTCTGCTATCGTCATCCCCTTCCAGTAGAGTAGAAACTAATTGAGCCACTCCATTTTCCCTCTGTTGCGGCCATCCCAAAGTAGAATCTTCTTGCGTCACCACTTTGGTAAATGAAGAGAGGAAATTAGCATCAGTAACCTCGCCAGAAAAAAAAGAGATATCTCCTTGGAAACCTTTCCGTATGGAGGGCATAATATTTTTTATCTGGATAATCCCCACCATCAGTTCTTCTATTTTCTGGCTTATCTCTCGTACCCCTTGCTTTTGCAGGACTGTTTGCTTTTCTTCTTCAGATGCTTTACTCTCTGATTCGGAAGCAGAAGAAATATCTTCAACTTTTTTTGATTTGAATAGATAGCTTGCTATCCGATCTCGCATTTCCCCTTTTTCATGCATAATCTTACGAAATTGGCCACAGGCCTTTTTAGCTTCAGGAGTAAACTCATGAGAAAAGGTAGAAAGGGATGCTAATTTTTCTCCATAATCGACTGAATGTAGGCTACTCATAATCTTCTCCTTAAAATTTGAAAAAGAAGTTATAAACCTTTGTCAATATTTCTTTGAGTAAAAACTTCGACAGAACCTAATGGTAAATATTAAGTGTGTTCAATGATCTCTTGAGCCCGCAGGCATGCCTTCCAAGTAGAGAGCTGGGGCTCTTGCTCTTCTGCTAGAAAAAAGTTTTCCTTTCCCATTTTCTCTACAATATGAGAATGGAATAGGATGGGCCATACCTCAGGGCTTATGCCTGATATTACCAGCTGTTTTCCTCTTTGCTGTAGATATTCATGTAAATGCAATATGGCAAGACATATAGAGGCATCGGCATGGTATACTCCATTCAATCTAAGTACAATCACTTTCACAAAGGGATTTCTACCTATAGCTTGGATAGTAAGCTGCAACAGATCTACCACTCCAAAAAATAGCTCTCCTCCAATACCGATAATTCTTACATGTCTTTTTGCTGACTTTTTAGATGTTACGATGGTAAGTCTTCCTGCTCTATTGAAGGCATATTCTACAAAATGGGGCACGGAGGATCTGCCCAGGTATGTTCCAATAGATAAGATAATGCCTATATAGAAGGCCACATCTAAGGAGAAAAAAATCGAAGAGAGAAAGGTGGCTAAAAAAACAGCTGCATCAGCCTTAGTAGTCCGAATGCAAAGGGAGATTTGATGCTTTTGAATGAGAGAAAGAGAAGAACCAATCAGTAAAGCAGCAATGGCACTCATAGATAGATAGGAGACAAGATCGGAAAGAAGAAAGACAAAAACGGCTACAAATATTCCACTGAAAATGGCTGAAAATCTTGTTTTGGCTCCGGCTTCATAATTAAGTACGCTTCTAGTGGTAGAAGCGGAAGTAGGCATAGCTCCATGGAGAAATGATAAAAATAGATTACTGACTCCAGACCCATATATCTCTTGATTGATAGTGCTGTAGATACCACTCTTGGAAGAAAGAGCTCTGGAAATAGAAAATACTTCCAATAGTGATAAGATTGAAATCGCAGCAGCAGAAGGAAAGATAATTCCCATCAGTTGGAAATCAAAGAAAGGAAAAGCCAAGTCAAAGATATATCGTTTTTCCAAAGATCCTAACATTTCAGGTTCTGAAGGGAAAATAGGTGCTAGAAAATAGACAAAAAGTGAAATCAAAGTGACCATCACAAAAGCACTGGGTAATTTGGGAAAATATTTTCGGATGAGAAATAAAGAGATGAGGCTTATCAGGCTAATTACCAGTTGTATCGTATCTACTTGATGCAAAAGAGTAAAAAAAGAGAGAAGCTTAGTCAAAGTAACTCCTCCTTGTGGGTTTTCTCCCAATCCAAAAAAGGTACCCAATTGAGAGGTAATGATAGCAAGGCATACCCCGCTAAAATACCCTAAAATTACTGGCTTACTCACAAACTGTAATATTTTGGCCACATTGAGGTAAGAGCAGACGATATGAAAAAGAGCTACGAAAAATACAATATGGGTAAGGATATGGAAAGATAGAGCCAGCTTTTCTGCTTCTTGTGCATTGGGATAATAGATGGATAAAGTAGAACTGATAGTGGTTTGTAAGAGGATGGAAACAGCTGTAGAAGGGCCTGCTACCAAATGGGGTGATTTTCCAAAAGAGGCTGTGAAAATAGTGCCAAAAATAGCGGAAAGGATTCCAGACTCAATGGGAAGTCCAGCCAAAATGGCATAGGCAATGGCTTGTGGCAAAGAAAGAAGAGCTACGGAAACAGCGGCAAGAAGATCTGCTTTACACTGCTTTAACTTGTAACTCTTGATTACAGGGCCAAGAGAAAAGGGTTTTGGTCTGGGGTCTCCGACATACATACTTATAGTCCTGTATATTCTGAGAGAAGAATAAAATAAAGTTCACACCTTTTTTCCTTTCAAATGGAGAAAAATAGGAGCTCCATGAAAAGGAAAACTTTTTCTTAGTTGGTGCAGTAGATATTTTTGATAGGTTCTGGTCATTCGTTTTGGCTGATTGACGAAAAGAGCAAATCTGGGAGGAGATTTCCCTACTTGTACTGCGTAATAAATACGCAATCTTCTTCCCATTATCCTAGGAGGTGTGTAGCGCTCCAGCGCATGTTGGATCACTTTATTGAGTTCATGCGTAGGTATCTCTTGATCCATCGCTTGAGAGAGTTCTTCTATCATGGGCGCTATCTTCTCTACATTCCTTCCCTTTTTTGCTGAAATACAGAGTAAAGGATATTGAGAAAGGAAAGGAAAACGTTCTTTGATAGAGGAGATATGATGTTCCATCCTCTCTCCTTTTAACTTATCCCATTTGTTATACAGAAGTATAATCCCTTTTCCTGCATCTTCTGCCATCCGAATGATTTTGCGATCTTCTACTGTTACCCCTTCTTGACAGTCAACCATAATGAGACAGATTTTGGCCTTTTCTACTGCCTCTTTCGTACGCATAGCTGCAAATTTTTCTAAAACAGTAGCCTCACTTTTTTTTCTTCGGATCCCGGCTGTATCCACAAGAACAATAGAACTATTTTCCAGAGAGTGGGAAATGGCATCCCTGGTAGTTCCGGGTAAATCACTGGCAATAGATCTCTGCTCTTGCAAAAGATGG